>JAVEWI010000077.1:0-7339 GCA_034004625.1 Bdellovibrionales bacterium | reverse complement strand
AAACCACCCTCGCCCCCTGAGGCTTGAAAAACATATTTTAAACAAAGGCTTGCATATGCCAACCGCTATTGACGCGGCGGCTTGTTATGTCTAGGCTGAATCATCTTTTATAGACTCTTCACGCGCTTTTGCGCTTCTTTCAGACTTGCGTTGGAATCATGGCTGAAAATGATCCGTCCGATGACGGCAAGAAAAAAAAGAATTTCCTGACGCGCAGTTTTAACAGCGCGCGCGATGGCCTGCGTAAAACCGGCATGGTTCTGCGTGCGGGCAGTGTGGAAAAATCTTTAATCTACGCGGCGTCCCGCGGGCTTGATACGTCGGTGTCTTTCTTGCTGGCATCGGGTGCAAATCCTAAATGCCAGAATTCCGCCCCCATGCGCGCGGCAGCGACCGCAGGACAGATCAGCACCATGAAAATCCTGCTGCGCGGCGGTGCCGAAGCGGATGACGACAAAAGTGCGGCGCTTTTATCCGCGGTCGTTGCGGGCCAGCGCGAAGCCATGCGGCTTTTGCTGTCGCACGGCGCTGATGTCACGGCGCAGGATAACAAGGCCATTCGTCTTGCGGCGGGTCAGAACAATATGCGCCTGATGGAAGATGTGATCCGCGCCAAGGCTGATGTGAATGCGCAAAATGGCGAGCCCTTGCGCCTTGCGGCATCCAAAGGCTACGAACATATTGTGCGTTTGCTTGTGGTATCCGGTGCCGATGTGACCAAGGATGAGCATGCCGCGCTTTATTGGGCTTGCCGTAACGGACATAAAAATGTGGTCGATGTTTTGCTTACGGCCGGCAGTGACATGAACGCACGCAACGGGCTGATGCTGGATGTCGCCGCGGCTTTTGGCCATGCGGGTGTTTTGGAACTGCTGCTGCAAAAAGGCATGGAACTGCCCGCAGATGGCGGCCTTGCGCTGAAATGGGCGCGCCAGAATGGACAGGATGAAACTGTGCGTATTCTCGAAAAACATATAGAAACGCAGCGCGCCCCAAAAACGGAAACGCCGCCGCCCTTGATCGGCCCGCCGCGTCCGCCTGCGCCGGGGCCTTGATATGTCGGACAATCGTGAAAATTTTAAGGCGGCGGCACAGAATGCCCGCCGGACAGATGAAGCCGATGCGCGTTTGAATGCGGCTGGACTGGGCGCTTTGGTTTGTCAGGGCCGCATGGACGAAGCCTTCGCCGCCGTTGAAAAAAACGAGCCTGGCAGCCAATTGCCGATCCTGATGGCGATTGCACAAGATGCATTGGCGCCGAATGGTACGCAGGAACGCCTGCGTGCGCGCAGCCCGTGGCTGGACTTTTGGTATAGCCATGATTTCATAGCGCCGCTGTTTGACGGCAGTGCGACATCTGACCGCTGGCTTGAAAATGCACGTCTGACTCCGCGTGGCCGCGATGATGCTTTCATCATCAAGGCGGCTGTTATTTCCGCGCATGCGGATTCGATGCTGCCTTATTTGCTGGATTTGGGGGATGTAGATCTGAATACAAAAAACGACCGCCCGGTAACGCTGGCGGTTGTTTTGGGCAAGGCAGGGCTTTTGCCGCTGCTGGCCGAAAGCGGCGCGGATCTTTTTGCTGCAAAAGCCGAGGCTTTTAAACTCGCACGCGCGCAGGGTAGTTTTGATGTTTATACAGAGCTGCTTTCCGCTGCGAAAAACACGCAGCGCGTTAGCCAGAAAAAATTGATGCAGCGGACGCCACGCGGGATATTGCCGGACGACATGCGTGCAGGCGAAGATGAAACCGGTCTGCATCTGGCGGCGAAAGCGGGGATGATACGCCTTTTGGCGGGGCAGGATATTTTGCGCAGCATGACGGTGGAGGATTTTCTGAAACCGTCAAAAACCGGCGCGACGGCAGCGGATATTTTGTCGGCAACGGGTGATTATGCCGCGTTGTTTGACGAACGCATTTGGGGCCGCCGTTTTGATCAGGCCGAAAAGATATTCCGCAGTCTTGATGCAGAGGCACAGGCACAGGCGCAAAATGCCTATGCGCAATATATGCGCGGACAGGACATTGACCGCGGCATTGATGATTTGCACCGGCGCTGGCCCCAAATGAAGATCCAGCCTAAAACGCCGCCCCGCGGGCCAAAGGACACGCCATGAGCAAGAACCCATACACACCGACACTGGGTGATAAATTCTGGCGCATGGCATGGCTGCCTGCCCGCCGAGAGGACGAGCTTGAACATGACCTGCATTATGCGGCGACAGTGGGAAAGCTTTGGCGTGCGGAACACCTGCTGACCGAAAAAAAAGTTGATATTGCATCAGGCGATAATTTTGCCATCCGCTGGGCTGCGAATGGCGGACATGTGCCGATGCTGGAATTATTGCTGCGCCATGGTGGTGTGGATGTGAATGCCAAAGAAGGCGATGCGCTGATCCGCGCGGTTGAAAACCGTCATCATGCTGCTGCGGCTTTTTTGCTCTCCCATGGAGCGGATGCGGCGCATCAGGATTTCAAGGCGCTGCGCATCGCGGCGGGCCGCAATGATGCCGCCATGATGGCACATTTGCTGGCCTCAACAAAAAATGCACAGCCTTTGGTGCGCGCACTGGTGGCCAGTGCGCAAAAAGAAAACAGCGCCATAGATGCGGCATGCCTGCGTCTTTATCAGAATTACCTGATGGATACGCCGCCGCCTGCTGCCGCCCAAAAACCCCCGCGCCCGCCGCAAGGCTGATCCGCGCCGTTTTTGTTTAAAATATAAAAAGCAAGAAAAGGAGGCTGTTTATGCCGCACCGTCCGCTTATGACCGTCAAGGAATTCCGCCGTATTGTACTGGGCGGGCTTAGCCCTGCGACGCTGAACGAAGATTTGAAAATCGCCCTGCGCGAACGATGCCGCCAAACGCCTGTGCACGAAATTGTCGAGGCGCTGGGCAGCCCCTCACGTATCAACCTGGAATTGATTGTGGATGCGGCGGAATACGGGCGTACCGATGTGATCGAAGCTTTGGTCAAGGCCGTGCCTGTAGAAGAAGCGCAGGATTATTTCGACCGTGCCCTGATCGGCGTTGCGGTGAATGATTTCGCTTCGCCGCAGGATTATTTGCAAATTGCACATATGCTGATTAATCACGGGGCCGATCCGGAAGCTTACGAGAATACTTGCCGTCAGCTTTGCGGTACCTCCGCAGCGAAAGAGCCGATTTACGAATTGTTTTGTGATGTGATTGACGCGCGTGAAGAAGCGCGCGACCGCCAGTGGCGTGCGGAATTTCAAAAACAGAAATCCGCACGTTTCGGGCATTAATCAACGGATCGTATAAAAAAAGCCCCGGTTTTTACCGGGGCTTTTTGAAACTTTACGCTGCTGTCAGTGTGCGCATGGTATAGGTCTGGATATCTCTAAGATGCTGCTGGGGCATTTTCAATTTACCCATGGTGCGCAGCGAAAACAAAGATCCCATGTAAAACCGCGCCAGTCCAGCCGGATCGGCATTGGCCGATATCTGGCCGAGAGATTTTGCATGTTCAAGGCAGGCGGTATAGCTTTGCTCCAGCTTGTCCATATATCCGCGCAACAATTCGGTAATGCTGTCGTTGATATTGGTGATGCCCAGAAGGGAATTGATGATAAAGCATCCGGGTGTTTCCGTTTGCCCGCAGCATTCATCCACCACGGTGGACATCAGTGCATCCATCGCCTGCAGCGGGTTTTCCGCTTGTGTCAGGCGCGTCATTTGCGGCATCACGTATTCATCGAAATGCAGTTTCAGGGCATTTTCAAAAACGCGTTCCTTGTCGCCGAGGGCGTTGTACACAGACCCAAGATGCAGACCAAGACGGCCCGCAAGATCACGCATGGAAGTATGTTCATACCCTTGCGCCCAGAAACTTTCCATGGCGGTATGCATCGCTTTGTCACGGCAGAATTCAAGCTTGCGGCCCATTAATCACAATCCTTTTGATGCTGAAAATTATCGTTCAAATAAAACGCTCTTCCCGCCATTCAGTTGCGCTGTGCCTGAAAAAAAGGCACGGCAGGTAAAAAGAGCCTTCGGCGTGTATAAGGCTGCCATGCGAAAAATGCAATGTTTTAAGTGCTTTTTTGGACATTACCCGCTTAACCGTCTTTTCATAAATTACAGATAGACTGAAGAAATATAGAAAACCGGAAAAGCAGAATACAGTGTTCTGCATCGGGCAGAGAGGCAAGGCATTTGGAATGCCGCAAAGAAACCATTTGCAAAACTATTTAATAGCAATCGTTTAAACAGAAAAAACCGCTCCGCTTAGCAAGCACGGGCGGCGAAATTATTTGATAACGTCAAGGAGATCTGAACGGTATGGGACAGCTTGATAAAACCTTTAATGAAGAATCATACGAAACACGCGAACTCGCCTGGGAACTTCAACAGCCGCATCCGGATCAGGGGCGTGTACGATTCTTTTTGGAACAGGAAGCAGATCTACGCGGCGCCTTGCGCCTTGCCAACATACCGGAAAATGATCTGCACAAAAAACCTGCTTTGCGCCCGCTGCATTTACAGCGTCATCTGCAAAGGTGATGGCATCACGGTTTGCCCGATGATGGTTTGCGCATGGAGGACTTATCTAAAACGCCGGATGGCGGGTTTTTGATTTTTTCCATTTCGGATTTGAATTCCGTACGCAGCAGCGCCAGTTCGTTTTCAACGCGGCGCAGGCGTTCCAATTCCTGCTCCTGCTTTTCTGCCATATGGGCCAATGCTTCCGCTTGCAGGGAAAGCACCTCTGACATGAATCGTTCATCCATGCGCTCACCGCCCGGCTTGCTGTGGTGCTTGAAAATAATGGCCAGCTCGCCCAGCCGTCCGGACAGGGTGTCTTCTTCCAAAAGCCAGGTGTTTTTGCCACCTTCGCGCCGGATTTTTACCATGCAAAAATCTCCTTTGGCGCATGTTACGAAAATAAAAACAGCAGAGTCAACCGGCATTGGAAATGAAAAAGCAAGCTGCATTTTTTCCTTGAAAACCGGGCCTTTTAAATACAAAAAGCCCCCACCGTATAAAACGGCAGGGGCTTTTGTCAGGTGCAGTGAAGTTTTACAAATCGTGTGAACCATCACGCCCCGGGCCGCGCGGTTTGGGTGCGGGCGGTTTCGGGGGTTTGGGCGGTACCGACGGCGGTTTTTGGCCCGCGCCCGGGAAACCGGGCATGCCGCCCAGCAATCCGCGCATTTCGGTTTGCATGTCGTTTTTAAGCTCGCTCAAAGCTTCCGCCGCTGCGGGGTTTGTGCGGGCTGCCTGTTCCAGACGCTGCACCGCGCCTTGTACCTGCATCAACGTTGGCATCAACTGCATCATCGCTTGCTGCGGCTTGATACCGGGGTTGTTTTGTTGCAAATCAAGCGCGGCATCTACGGCTTTGGCAAAGCTGTCGCTGAGCGTTTGAAACAGGGGCTGTGCACTGCCGGTATTGGCGGAAGCTGCTTTGGCAAAAGCATCCTTCAGGCGTTGCATCGTTTCGATCACATCATTCGGATCGGGTGGATTGAAACCAAAATTCATAGTGTTTCTCCTCGGACATGCGGCCTTTGCCGCTTTTGTGTTTTGAACTGGAAGAAGCTTAATCCGTGAGGAGGGGGTGTCAATACGCAAAAACCTACAAATGGTAATAATATTACAAAAAATAAAGAAACAATGTTTCAAATCGAGTATTTATGACCATTTTACAGGCTTTTTATTGCGAAACGGGTCTGAATTGCCCAAAATGTGGCAGTTCATTTATTTTTTAAAAACAGGACGGCATCGCCATGTCACTGAAACGTTTATTCAACCGCTTTCGCCTGCGCGGCGCGCTCGATCAACCGGGGCTTGAAGGTGAAACCATGCTGACCCGCGCGGTCAAAAGTGGCAGCGAAGAAACTGTGCGCGAATTTCTGGATCTGGGCGCAGACCCTGATGCCAAAAACAAAGCAGGCGAGGTGCCATTGCATATTGCGCTTGGTATCGACAACATGAAAATCCTTCACCTGCTTTTGGAAATGGGCGCGGATATTCTTAAAAAACAGCACGGACAAACGCTTAGCGAGCATGCGGACAAACGCGGCATGACAACGGTTGCACGCGTTTTGCGTGAACTGGAAATTAAAAAACAGGATGCGGCGCTGGCTGCTGCTTGCTCTATGCCCATGGCGGGGTATGGTGTTGTTGCCTTCCCTCCCTCTTTGCGCCGCATGTCTTTGGATGAAAAAGACATGCAGGAATTCAAACAACAAACACAGCCGGCAGCTAAAACAACGCTACCCAAAAAGCCCCACAAGGGTACGCAAAGCAAAGGCCCGCAATAACAGCAGTTGTTTTGCGGCAAAACCCGCGCGGCCTTTTTCGCTCCGGACATGTTTTTGTCTTTCTAAATACGATTTTTTAAAAATATTTTTTAGACGGGAACCTGCTTTGAGAGCTTTGCCGGCGGCTAAATTTTTGCGTCAATGCAGGTTGTGAAGAAAGCTTTGCAAGTCCCTCAAACTCGGAATCTTTATGTTCCTAAAAGACGGGGGCGTCTGTTTTGATGTATGGCGTCTCAAGCGCAAAACTACCGAAATATGACAAGCTAAGGCCTTGATTCCAAACCCGAAATATAGGCGCTGTTAACTTTTTGTTCACGATCTTGTGGTGTATAATAAGGTCATCTACCAGATATAGTATTATGCCCGTGAAGACGAAAGGAGCTTGCGATGACGCCTCCCACTGTCACCACCGACCTTCTGGCCTATAACTTCAACATGGTCACGCCCGATCTTGCGTCGCTTTTACGCGGGCGGCCGCTCGACCATTTGGGCCAGAGCTTTATGCACGATCTCGCCCGTGAAGGCGATGTGCTCAGCGCCGAAGCCCTTTTCGAAGCAGGTCTTGATATCGACCGCGCCGATGACGAAGGCCGCCGCCCGATGCACGAAGCCGCCTTTGCCGGGCAGCTTGAAATGGTGCAATTCCTGCACGGTGCCGGTGCCATTTTGGATGCGCCGATCCACCCTTTTGGCTATACCGCGCTTTACTATGCCGTACAGCAGGGGCATATCGATGTGGCTTCCTATCTGCTCGAACAAGGGGCGCGCATTGATGTGACCGAACGTCTGAGCGGTCAAAGTCTTTTGCATACCTCTGCCGCGCGCGGCGACATGGCGATGGCGGGTATTTTGATTGCCGCAGGTATCGATGTTCTTGCCGAGGATACGCGCGGTCAAACCGCCCGCGACCATGCCGCCCGCGGCAATCATAAAGAACTGGAACGTTGCCTGCTGAAAGTCATGCAGCACCATGCTGTTTACGGCGGTATTTGATCAACCGGCTTTTTCGCGCTGGCACAGGATAAGCCAAACGGCGTAGATCGG
>JAVEWI010000076.1:0-7381 GCA_034004625.1 Bdellovibrionales bacterium | reverse complement strand
GTAGGAATCCGCCTTGACCACGCCCGCGCAATCCGCGCCGTTTTGCAATTTCTTTTTCAGGAGCAACCAGTTTTGGGCAATCGCATCCAGATCGACCGTCATGCGCGATGACGGGCCGGAAAAGAAATTTCCGGCCGCGTTATTCATGTTCTTCGACCCGGTAATGCTCCAGATTGCTGAAACGCGTGAAATCGCCGTTGAATTGCAATTTCACCGTGCCGATGGGGCCGTGACGTTGCTTGGCGATGATACATTCGGCAATGTTATGCGCGTCTTCCAAACGGCGCTGCCATTCTTCGTAACGTCCGGAAAACTTATCGGGCGCTTCGCCTGCCGCGGGGGCGGGCTCTTCGCGCGACAGATAATATTCTTCGCGGTAAACGAACATCACGATATCCGCGTCCTGCTCGATAGAACCGGATTCACGCAAATCCGACAGCTGCGGGCGTTTGTTATCGCGCGCTTCGACCGCACGCGACAGCTGCGACAGTGCCAGAACGGGCACTTCCAGTTCTTTCGCAAGCGCTTTGAGGCCGCGGGTGATTTCGGATACTTCCTGTACGCGGCTGCCCTGCGCCCCTGCGCTGCCCGACCCTTGGATCAGCTGCAAATAGTCGATGATAATCAGGCCTAGGTTATGCTGGCGTTTCAAACGGCGGCACCGCGTGCGGATCGCGCTCATGGTCAGCGCGGGGGTATCGTCAATGAACAAAGGCGCGCGCGACATCTGCTGGCTCGCCTCTACAAATTTTTGGAAATCCGTATCGGCAATTTCGCCGCGGCGAATGCGGTCGGACGGCACGCTGGAAAGATCGGCCAGAATACGGCCTGCCAGCTGTTCTGCCGACATCTCAAGCGAGAAAAGACCGACAACCGCGCCCTCTTTACCGCTGCTTTCCAAATAAGCCTTGGCCGCGTTGATCGCCATGTTGGTGGCCAGCGCCGATTTACCCATGGACGGACGTCCCGCCAGAATAAGCAAATCCGAATTTTGCAAACCGCCCAGTTTTTTATCAATGTCGAGCAGGCCGGTCGTGATACCTGTCACCATGCCTTCGCGTTGATACGCAAGTTCCGCCTGTTTGATCGCGCGGGTCAGGGATTCGCTGAAGGGAATAAAACCGCCTTTGTAATCACCCGCGGTCGCCAGATCAAAAAGACGTTTTTCCGCCTGTTCAATCTGGTCTTGCGCCGACACATCCACGTTATGCGCATAGGCATCGTTGACAACGTCTTCACCCAAAGAGACCAGCGCGCGGCGCAGGTGCAATTCATAAATGGTGCGTCCGTAATCTTCGACGTTCACGACGCTGATGATATGCGCGGCAAGGTCGGCCAGATATTGCCCGCCGCCTACCGTGGTCAAGTCCTGGTCTTTTTCAAAATAGCTTTTGAGCGTGATGGGGCTGGCGTCCTGCCCGCGTTCGACAAACTTGACGATAGCTTCGAAAATGCGGCCATGCACGGGATTATAAAAATGCTCCGGCCGCAAAAATTCGTTCACTTTTTCAAGCGCGCGGTTATTGACCAAAAGCGCGCCGAGCAAAGCCTGCTCCACCTCGTCATTGCGGGGCATGACGCGGTAATCGGCATCGCCCTGAAGGCTGCCGATGGCGGAAACGGAACGTTGGAGGGCATCTGTTGTCATGCCCCCAAACTAGCAGAAGAATCGCGCGAATTGAACGTATGTATAAGGTTTTTTTGCACTGTGGCATGCGTGCCGCAGATCATGAAAACAGCATGCGTATCTCAGATCTCTGAAAAATGAGCCCGATGCCGCAAGCTTTGGGAGCAGCCGTTTTTAATAATGACGAACACGCGCATAAAAAAACAGCCCGGCATCACGCGCGGGCTGTTTTTGTAAAAACGGAAAGAGGCCTTAGGCGGCTTCTTCGTCCGATTTCGCTTCGCCTTCGGCAGCTTCTGCTGCTGCGGCTGCTTTTGCAGCCTGTGCCTCGAGGGCAGCGGCAGCTTCGGCAGCGCGTTCTTCAGCGCGCAAAACGCGTTCGTCTTTCACGACCAAAGCTTCGCCGCGCTCTTCCTGCAGCTTCGCTTCTTCTTCGGAACGGGCGATGTTGATGGTGATTTCAACAGAGACTTCGGGGTGCAGATGGATTTTCACCGGATACAGGCCGAGCAGTTTGTACGCGCGGTCCATGGTTACCTGGTTACGATCGATCTTGAAGCCTTTGGCAGATACACCATCCGCGATGTCGCGGGCGGTAACCGAACCGTAAAGCTGGCCGGCTTCGGACGCCTGACGGATCAGGGCGACTTTGAGGCCTTCAACTTTGGTGGATACTTTTTGCGCTTCTTCACGGCGTTTCAGGTTCTGGGCTTCCAGTTCCTTTTTCTTGCCGTCAAAAAGGGCGATGTTGTCTTTCGTTGCACGCAGCGCTTTTTGGCGCGGCAGCAGGAAATTGCGGGCATAACCGGGGCGAACGGCGACAACGTCACCCATCTGGCCAAGGTTTTCCACGCGTTCGAGGAGAATGACTTGCATTATAAGTTACCTTCCTTGGGTCTTAGTTCGCAACGTAGGGCATCAAAGCCAGGAAACGGGCGCGTTTGATTTCGCGGGCCAGTTTACGCTGTGCTTTTTGCGATACGGCGGTAATACGGGAGGGGACGATCTTGCCGCGCTCGGACACATAACGGCCCAGCAGCTTGATGTCTTTGTAATCGATTTCCGGCGCGTTCTTGCCTTTGAACGGGCAAGTTTTACGGCGGCGGAAGAACGTGCGGCGGGGGCCGCCAGCGGATTTGCGTTCTGCGGGTTTACGTTCTACGGACATTATGCTTCTCCCTCTTTCGAGAATTTACGCTCAGAGCGGTCACCACGGTCGCCGCGATCACCACGGAAATCACCGCGTTCGCCACGGGGGCGGTCTTCGCCTTCGTCAGCTGCGCGCAGGATTGCAGACGGGCCTTCCGGCAGTTTTTCGATCGAAACTGTCATGAAGCGCAGAACGTCTTCGTTGATTTTCATGTTGCGTTCCATTTCAGCGATGGCTTTGAAAGGCGCATCGAAATGGAAAAGGGTGTAGTGACCCTTGCGGTTTTTGTTGATGCGGTAAGCGAGCGTACGCAGGCCCCAGCTTTCGGTGCGCTTGGTTTCGCCGCCATTGTCATTGACGATTTTGCTAAAGCTGGCAGCCATGTCTTCTACTTGTTTAGCAGAAACGTCCTGCCGCGCGATAAACACGGTTTCATAAAGAGGCATTTTACATCCCTTGGTTAAAAGTCAGGCTGCCGCTGTTTTCACGTACCTTACGCAAACCAGCCGCACAACCCATATAGCCAGTCGGCAAGCCGAATGGCGGGTACAGGCGGCGAATATCGGGGATTCGGCCCGTAAAGGCAAGGGTTTTCGATATTTATGCCGTTTTGTGTCACAGCAAACACCCCCGCCCCCTGCAAAACCGCTTGATTTTTCCGTAAATTGCGGTATTATTATACCTATTGTTTGATTTATCGAGGTTTTCATGGGTTTTTCAGACCTGTTCAGCCGTAAAGCCGCCGGACGCCACGTCCCCGACGAAGGGGGCGAGGAATGGTATGACGCATATGAAAAATTGCACCGTGAAGACGACCTGCCCGCCGCCACCGATGCGCAGGGCGGCAAAGTATGGATGATCCACGGCAAAATCCACCGAAGCGGCGACAAACCGGCCATAGAAGCCGCCAATGGCGACCGTGCATGGTACAAAGACAATGAATTGCACCGCGAAACCGGCCCTGCCATTATATATGCGGATAAAACCAGGGAGCCGGAATTCTGGCTGAACGGACAAAAAATGACGGACGAACAACGCGCCGCGATTGATCTGGCTTTCAAAGCTGCACAATTAACCAAAAACGGGGAAGAAGCCGCCCGCGCCGCCCAAGCAGGCACGGATCACGATATTGCGGTCATCAAATCTCCCGCCATTCAGCGGCGGAAACCCCATCCCTGAGAAGCCGTCGGGCAGAGCCCCTATTCCCCCTCGGGGATTTGGCGGGAGATGTTATAAAAGGCATCGTCCAAAGCCCCTACCAGATCACGCGTTATCCCTTCAGCCGCCAAGCCGGGTAAAATGGGATATTCCTGCCCGACGGAGCCGAGCATTCTGAAAATATAATAAAAATGCCGCATATCCAGCGTCAGTGACGCGGTCATATCCCCATCCTGCTCCAGCGCATCATCCAGCGCCGCCATGACCCGCATCACATCATCCGGCGCGACATTTAAAATAACCTCGTCCAGATCATCGTATTGCGCGGCAACCACGGCCACCACAGCGCGCAGGGCTTTTATCTCTTGCGGGCGCGCGGGCTGAATAACCACAAATTTTCTTTCTAAATCATATCTTTGCAGTTTCATACCGCTCTCCTTTTGCTATCTATCTTTTTGTGCGGCGGGGCAACGGCCTCGGGTGCGCGGGCATACGGTGCCTTGCCCTGCCGCCCAAGACCGTTTATGTAGAAGCTTGGGCTTTTCAGCCACATCACCCTTTATATTCCAAAGGACACAAGGACATGAGAACTTTTGTATTCCCCGGACAGGGCAGCCAGTTTGTCGGCATGGGCAAAGACCTTGCCGAAGCTTTCCCCGTCGCCCGCGAGGTTTTCGAGGAAGTGGACGATGCTTTGTCGCAAAAGCTGAGCCAGATCATGTTCGAAGGTCCCGACACAGAATTGAACCTGACCGAAAACACCCAGCCCGCATTGATGGCCGTATCGGTCGCCGTTGCCCGCATTTTGCAACAAGCCCAGCCGGATTTGTTCACGCCCGCGCAATGCGCTTTTGTCGCGGGGCATTCTTTGGGTGAATATTCCGCCCTGACCGCCGCGGGGTCTTTTGCCCTGCGCGATGCGGCAAAGCTTTTGAAGCTGCGCGGCCAATCGATGCAAAAAGCGGTGCCCGTCGGCGTGGGCGCCATGGCCGCCATCCTTGGCCTTGAAATGCCGGATGTTGCCGAAATCGCCAAAGCCGCCAGCGCCCAAAGCGCAGGCGAAAGCGTCACCGCCGCCAATGACAATTCATTCGGCCAAGTGGTTGTCAGCGGGCACAAGGCCGCGGTTGAAAAAGCCATCGCCCTTGCATCGGAAAAAGGCGCGAAGCGCGCCATCCTGCTGCCTGTATCGGCGCCTTTCCATTGCCCCCTGATGCAGCCCGCCGCCGATGCCATGCGCGCGGCGCTGGCGGAAACCGATATGAAATCACCCGGCGTGCCGTTAATTGCCAATGTGATTGCAAGCGAAGTCATCGACCCCGCGCAAATCAAAAACCTGTTGGTTGAACAAGTGACCGGCATGGTGCGCTGGCGCGAATCTGTCATGTACATGAAAACGCGCGGCGTGACCGAAACGGTTGAACTGGGCGCGGGCAAGGTTTTGACCGGCCTGACCAAACGCATCGAATCCGATATGACAGGCCGCGCGATCGGCACGCCCAAGGATATCGAAGAATTTTTGAAATAAACCGCCCGTATATTCAATCAGCAAAGGACACATTACCTATGGACATCAATACCCTGTTTAACGCGACCAAAGTCAACGCCATTCACTGCATCAACAACTTCGCCAATTTTTCTGGCCGCGCAGGCCGCAGCGAATTCTGGCTGTGGACACTGGCTTGCTTTGTGATTGCCCTTGCCCTCAACATTCTGGGCCAGATTGCGAGTTTCTTTTTCCTTTTCGCAGGGCTGTTCAATTTGCTGGTGCTTGTTCCCTCCCTCGCTGTGGGCGCGCGCCGCCTGCATGACACGGGCCGCACCGGCTGGCTGCAATTGATTGTGCTGATCCCGCTGATCGGGATTATCGTGCTGATCTATTTCTGGGCGCAGCCGTCTTCTTCCGAAAACAACAAATACTAATCATACAAAAAAGGAAACCAGACCATGTTTAACCTTTCGGGTAAAAAAGCCCTCGTCACCGGCGCGTCGGGCGGCATTGGCGGCGCAATCGCCAAGGCGCTGCACGCACAGGGCGCAGATGTCGCACTGTCCGGCCGCAATGTCGAAGCCTTGAGCAAACTGGCCGCGGAAATCGGGCAGGAACGTGTGCATGTGGTACCGGGCGATCTGGGATCTGCCGAAGCGGCCGATGCGCTGATCAAATCCGCCGAAGAAGCCATGGGACAGGTGGACATCCTGGTCAATAACGCGGGTCTGACCAAAGACGGTTTGTTCATGCGTATGAAAGACGACGATTGGCAAGTGGTGCAGGACGTCAACCTGACCGCGCCTTTCCGTCTGATCCGCGCCGCGATCAAGGGCATGATGAAACGCCGCAGCGGCCGCGTTATCAACATCACGTCCGTTGTGGGCGTGACAGGCAACCCCGGACAGGCCAATTACTGCGCGTCCAAAGCCGGCATGATCGGCATGAGCAAATCGATGGCGCAAGAAGTCGCCAACCGCGGCATCACCGTCAATTGCATTGCCCCCGGTTTCATCGCAACCGCCATGACGGACGCGCTGAATGACGACCAGAAATCCAAAATCAACGCAACCATCCCCGCCGGCGACATGGGTACGCCGGATGACATCGCGGCGGCTGTTGTATATCTGGCATCGAACGAAGCCGGATATATGACCGGCCAGACGTTGCACGTCAACGGCGGCATGGCGATGATTTAATACGCCTGCTCCGTCCGGATACCTAATAGCCTACTCCGTCCGGCGTAACTAATCGCCTGCTCCGTCCGGCGGAAACCAAAACAAAAAAGCCCCGCAAATACTGCGGGGCTTTTTTTGTGTGTGAAGGAAATCATCCTTCCAGACGCATGATTTTCTGGATACGCGGTGACTGGTTAGCGCCGTAATTTGTACCATCGCCCAGCTCGCCCAGACGTTCAAAGAAATTGGACGGCAGCTTGTCAAAGAACGGACGGTCAACCGGCCAGCGTTTTTCATTCTGTGTACGTTGCAATGTATCATGATACGAATGGCGCAAGCGTGCCGCACCGTCATACCACGCATCAAAAACCGCGCGGGTTGCCTGCGCTTCGCTTTTGGTATTGTTCATATTGGCGTGGTACACATGCACCAGGTCGGCATAAATAGGGTCATGCGAAATAGCCTGCCACAAAGCGCTCTCGCCCTTCGCATTCATACGGGCCGCCGCCAGAATAGTGGTCGCCACGGCATCTGCCTCAAGCGCGAATCCGATACGCACATTTTCTTCGAAAGTCGTATTGATGCTGCCACGCATACCTTGTCTTTGCTGGACGGCATGACGTGCTTCGAGGAGCGCATTGCCCATCAGCCAGCCTTCGGTCTGGTTTGGCCCCACCGTCAGGATATTGGTTGCGTCGATATAGGCAGCTTCGAGAGCTTTTGGACTGTCGTTAATGCAAACAGCTGTACGCAATGTGGCAAGGGCTTCAACCGCCGGC
>JAVEWI010000075.1:0-7410 GCA_034004625.1 Bdellovibrionales bacterium | reverse complement strand
CCTTTGGGCCGCTGCGTCCGGATTTTTGAATGGCGGTATCAATCTGGCCAATAAAATCCTGCAGGTTGTCGCGGAATTTTTCCAAAACAGCCACGGGCACGGAAACTTCACCGCCAGCGGCTTGCTTCAAACGGCTGGCCGCTTCAGACACTTTGCCCGCGACATCTTCAAATACAGTTGCGGTTTTGCTGGCCGGCGCGGGTTTCGCTTCAGACTGCGGCGCGGCAGGTGCGGGCTTCGCAGCCGGTTTCGGCGTTTCGGGTTGCGGCGGCGGGATATAGGCTTCGCGGCCCATATCGCCGGACTGCTTGCGGTTGCGGCGACGCGCTTCGGCGGCGGCACGGCGCATTTCTTCTTCGCTCATATCGGGGCCGGCATCTGTGGCGGGTGCGGGCTGCGCACCGTCATCGACCGTGACCTTGTTAAAGAAATCGAAAACCTCGTCCTGCGTGCGCACGCGTTTTTTGACAGGCCCCATGGCGTCGGACCCGCTTTGTTGCGGCTTTTGCCCGTTTGCCATGCTGTCCAATCCCGCATGGCCGAATTTGTCGTAGGCGGCGCGTTTGACAGGGTCGAGCAAGACAGCTTGCGCGTCCTTGCCGTGTTTGAATTTTTCTTCGGCCTTGGCGCGGTCTTCATCAGACAGTTTTTTGGTTTTCAAAACGTCCGGATGGCAGGTCATCACAATACGTTGAAACGCTTTTTTGATGTCCGCTTCGGTGGCGCTGCGCTCGATACCAAGCGCTTCATAAAAATCGGGTTTCTGGCTCATGGGTGGCTCAAAACTCTTATAAGATTCGCGTTTTTACTTTTTGACTGTCAAAAACTATAAGGGTTTTTATAATTATGTCAATCTTATATCTCCCCCTGCGTACCATACTTGCACTGTATTGTATTTATTGGTTTTTCACGGGATTTCTCCTATATTCCAAAGCATGATACACGCGCTGAATGAAAGAACGCGGCAGATCCTGAAACTGGTCGTGGATGCCTATGTCGAAACGGGGGAGCCGGTCGGTTCCCGCGCCATTTCGCAAAAGCTGGGCATGCGCCTCTCCCCCGCCACCATCCGCAGCGCGATGGCGGAGCTGGAAGACCGCGGGCTGCTTTATGCACCGCATACATCGGCGGGACGTTTGCCGACCGACAGCGGGCTGACGGTTTTTGTCGAAGGACTGCTTGAGCTTGACGACCTGAGCCAGGCGGAGCGCGCCAAAATCGACACCAGCCTCAACGCCGCCCGTGCGCAATCGGTCAGTGGCATCATGGAACAGACCAGCCATTTCCTGTCCGGCCTTGCGTCTTGCGCCGGATTGGTTTTTGCGCCCAAAACCGAAGACCCCGTGCGGCAGGTGGAATTTGTTTTGCTCTCGCCCGGACGGGCGCTGGCTGTTTTGGTGACAAGTGCGGGGCTGGTCGAAAACCGCCTTTTGGACATTGCGTCCGATGTCACGGCAACCGCCCTGACCCGCGCGGCCAATTACCTGACTTCCCGCATTGCCGATAAAACATTGGCCGAAGCCGCCGAATACGTGCGTCTGGAATTGCAGCGCGACCGCAGCCAGCTGGACGCCCTAACCGCCCGCGTGGTGGAGGCCGGTATCGCCAGCCTCGCCCCTGCCGATGCGGGGGGGCATTTATTTGTGCGCGGTCAGGCAAAGCTGCTCGATGACGTCACGGCCATCGAGGATCTGGAGCGTATCCGCAGTTTATTTGACGCGCTTGAAACCAAAGAAAGCATGCTGCGCTTGCTGCAGGCCACCACGCAGGGTGACGGCGTCAAAATTTATATCGGTGCGGAGAATAAATTATTCGGCCATTCCGGCTGTTCCATGATCGTCTCCCCCTACCGCACGCAGGATGCGCGGGTGATGGGCGCGATCGGCGTCATCGGCCCCGCCCGCATGAATTACAGCCGCGTCATACCGGTTGTGAATTATACATCGCAGCTGATCGGGCGGATTCTGGGCGCGTAAAGCCCTCTCTCCCCGCAGACCGCGCGCCGCATAGCTTATGCAGCTGATTAATCTGGATAAAATTGGTTTGACTCCGCCCCCTCGCTGGGTTAACAATATGACAATCAAGAAATTTCACAGCACCTGACCTTATAAGGATGTAAAGCCATGGCCGATCCGAACAAAAACAAGCCCGCGCAGGACGAGACCACCCGCACCACGCCCGCAGGCGAGCCGGAAGGCCAAAGCAACGACAATTTCGGCGAAGATGACGCGGCGGAAGCAGAACGCAAACGCAAGCGCGACGCAGAATTGTTCGGCGATATTCTGGACGAAGACGGCGACATTCCCGCAGACACCATTGAAAGCCTGCGCGCGGAGCGTGACGAGCTTCAACAAAAATTCATCCAGATGTCTTCACGCATCGGCACCTTGCAACAAGACAGCGCACAGGCACGCACACGTCTGGAAGAAGCCAACAAGGCATTGACCCGCGCCGAAGCGAAATTCGAGCAGGATAAAAAATTCGCGATTGAAAAATTCGTGAAAGACGTCCTGCCCGTGATTGATACGCTGGAATTGGGGCTGAACGCGATTGCGCCGAAAGACCGCGAAAGCGATCCGAAATTTGCCAAGCTGGCAGAAGGCGTTGAAAAAACCATTACGCAGCTGACGCAGGTTTTCAACAAATTCGGCATCAAACAAATCAACCCGATGGGCGAAGAATTCGACCCCGCCAAGCACGAAGCGCTGGCGGTACAGCCCAAAGACGGCACGGATCCCGAAACGGTTATTCAGGTCGCGCAAAAAGGCTATGAAATCGAAGGCCGTATCATCCGCCCGGCAAAAGTGATTATTACGCCGCAGTTTTAAGGCCATAAAGCCGGCTCTCGATAAACCGCCTGCCGGACTTGAAACCTCTGCTGAAAACAGCCATATTCGTGTGGCTGTTTTCGCTTTTTCAGCACCTTTTTCACTTTGACGGATACAGGGAAGATAACCATGACCCAAGCATCAGAAAACCATCAGGACATCCCCGCCGCCGAAGACGCCGCAGCAGAACGCACAGCAGAAAATGCATCTGCAAGCGCGTCCGCCGGCGAAGGCATTGCAGCCGCCCTTGCCGCCGCGGAAGCGCGCGTGGCAGAGCTTGAGGCGCAACTGGCAGAGCTGAACGACAAATCCCTGCGCGCCCTGGCGGATGCGGACAATACCCGCAAACGTCTGGAAAAAGAGCGTCAGGACACAGCCAAATTCGCCGTGTCCAGTTTTGCACGCGATGTTTTGAGCGTTGCCGACAATCTGGGCCGCGCCCTGGCCGCCATTACGCCGGAACAGCGCACGCAGGACGGGCCGCTGAAAACCATTTTTGCCGGCGTCGAAGCGACCGAACGCGAATTGCTGCGCGTCATGGAAAATCAGGGCATCAAGAAAGTTGATTGCCTGGGGCAGGCTTTTGACCCCAACCTGCACGAAGTCATGTTTGAAATCGAAGCGCCGGATCAAAAACCCGGCACGATTTTGCAAGTGCTGGAGCCCGCCTATACCATTCACGACCGGCTGCTGCGTTCAGCCCGCGTGGGCGTTGCCAAAGGCGGTATCGCCAGCGAAGGCAGCCAGCTCGACCAGAGCGTTTAAAAAAACAGCGGCCTGCGCCGCCCGTATGCTCACGGTTCTCTGCCCTCGCCCTTGCGCGTTGACATAATGCGATTTTCTGTTATGGTTGGCGCCGTAACGGAAAAGAAAATTATGACCCAGCCGCCCGCCAATCCGTCTTTTAATACAGCCGCGCCCGCATCTCCTGCGCAGGCCGCGCAGCTGGGGCAAGAATTGCTTGCCGAACTGGGCAAGGGCCGCGCCCCTGCGGCGGATAGGGCCGCGATCAAAAATCTAATGGCACGCGGCGCCAGCGTCACCGAAAAAAACACCCACGGGCAAAACGCCCTGATGGTTGCCCTGCATTACAACCACCACGATATTGCCGCGCAAGTTCTCGCCAAAGGCGCGCCCGTGCATGCGCGCGATGCGCAGGACAATACCGCGCTGATCTGGTGCGGTTATACTGCCGCCACCGATGTCGCCATCGCCCTGCTGCGCAGCGGCGCAAAGGCGGATGAATATAACAGCATCGGGCGCAGCGTCCTGACACAGGCCGCGGCAAAGGGGCATGATGATTTTCTGACCGCCATGATAAGCTACGGCCTTGATGCCAATCACATCGACAAACGCGGCGACAACCTTCTGACCGCCGCCGTTCTGGCCGGACAGGCCGCAACGGTCAAACGCCTGATCGAGCTGGGCGCCGATCCGCAAAAACCCGACCGCAATAATAAATTGCCCGCCGATCTGGCGCGGGCAAAAGGCGCGATAAAACTCGCCGCCGCAATCGAAGGCGAGATTCACCGCAAAAAGAAAAAAGAATTCACCGATACCCTGCGCCAGATCACAGACGGCATCCGCAAAGACGTCACCATCCCCAAACCCGCCAGCATCAAAAACCGCCGCAAGCCGTAAAGAACCCGCAGCGGTTAGTCATGCAGGCCATGCAGACATCGTCAGGCTATCGGCAAAAAGAGGAGAAAACGCGGTCGCCATCGGCTGTTTTCTGCCCCGGACATTGCGGCAAGCCAAAATCGGATGGCAATTTTATCCCTTCGGGCACCAGCAATTTGGGCAATCCCAACTTGATGCTGTTCAAAGACGGCAGATCGCGTTTCAATCTGTATTCATAGACGGGGATACGTTTGACCGGCGCACCGCCGTCCAGAAGCCTGACTGATGGCCCCACATCCATAAGCAAGATACTGTTATCTCCCGTTTTCACAATACCGGCATAATGTCCCGAAGGTACTTTTTCAATGACGCCGTCATGCACCAATTTTGCAAGCCCGTATCCACCGGGCAACAACGGCTCATCTGTAACCGGCCCGCCCGCCACAATTTGCGCCGCAGGGATAAAACGCATATCAGCTTTCACACGGGCAATCTGGTCTTCCCAAACTTCCGCATCATAACCAGGCAATGGCTTTGCCAGTTTTTCCGGCGGCACCGATGTTTCAACCGCAAAACCACTGCGGCGCAAAACCGCGCTATACAATTTCGGCGCGGCATGGGAAATTTCCGCAGGGCGCCCCAAAAAGACTTCCAAAGCCACAGCGGAGCGCGCCATTTGCCCTTCATTGCGCCCCATTTCATGCCCCAGATTCGGCAGGCAATCTTCGACCGCCAAGAACGCCACACGTTCCCTGGCGATACCGCGCAGGCCTGCCTGTACCGTGTTCATCGTACCGCGCGGGCCAAAAACCAGAACCTGCGAAACCCTGTCGGTCAGGCCCGTCATATCCCATACTGTTGGCTGCACAGATGCCAGAACCAGATAAACTTTTTTATCGAGCGCGCTGATATTGACTTCGGCAGCATAGCTGTTTCTACCGTCTTTAGCTACGCGTGCACTGCTGAGCGCGGAGAGATTGCGTGCGGCAAGAAACGCAATATCATCCCCCGCCACCGGCTTGGGCGCGGGGCAATTCAATTTTCGTTCCTGCATTTGCGCACGTTCCTGCGTCAAACGCTGGCGCTCGCGCAAAACGGCTTTTTCTTCCTGCGTCAAACGACCGTCTTTGTTTTTATCAAGCGCGGCAAAAGCGGCACGCAAGATGGCTTCCATCTCCACGTCAGACAAGGCGCCGTCACCATCTATATCCAGTGCCAAAAGGTTTTCCAGCCTGTTCGATTGCGCACCGTAAGCGCGCGTGCTGGCGCGGCGCACAGGGTTTTCAGCGGCTTCACGCATTGAAATGCGCCCGTCGCCATCTGTGTCCATGCGCATCAATTCATCGCGGCGGCGGGTCATCCATGTTTCATCACCAGTGGATTGCCTTTCCAGGCGCAGGCCTTCGGTAATCTCATCTACCGTGACATAACCGTCATAATTGGCGTCAAAAACGACAATGCTGGTCAGTGCCTGCCTGCGCCGGTCACGTTCTTCACGCTGTTTTTGCGTCTCGATAAATTCTTTGGTCAAATAACGTTTGTCGCCGCCCGCACCACGGATAATGCCAAGGCCGCTATGCAGTGCGTTTTCCATGAACTCCGCCTGCTGCAAAATAAAGGCAATCGCTTCGGGAATATCTTCGGCGCTTTCGTAATGCACCTCCGGCAATCCGTTGCACTGGGCACGGCAGATGTCACGCGTCCCCGCTCCGGCAGCAGCTGAAAAAACCACACCGGCAACCAATGCCGCTGCCAATACTTTGATTTTTGACATGAATTTCCCCGAAAAAGCCTGAAGCCTCTGATAAATGGAAAGCGGAGCGGCGATATAATATCCCCGCCTATTCTAGCACGCAGAAACTTGCGATTTTGTGAAGAAAACGACATCCAAAGTTCCCGCCCCTTACGTATAAAAAACGATACAAAAACCTTCACTTCGGGCGGAAACGGGTGTAGTTTCTTGGCGAAATACGCTTCCGCAAAGCTCGAAGCATATGGAAATCGCGGAAAGGTGCCTGATTGCAGGGCTTTTCCCATATATTTGCCACAGAAAGGATAAAACTATGAGCAAAATCATCGGTATCGACCTCGGCACGACCAATTCCTGCGTTGCCATCATGGAAGGCGATAAACCAAAAGTTATCGAAAACAGCGAAGGCGCGCGCACGACTCCGTCGATGGTCGCTTTCAGCAAAGACGATGAACGTCTGGTGGGCCAGCCCGCCAAGCGTCAGGCCGTGACCAACCCCGATAAAACGCTGCACGCCATCAAACGTCTGATCGGCCGCCGTTTTAACGAGGAAGAAGTCAAAAGAATGCGCGGCAAAACGCCCTTCAAAATTATTGAGGGTGACGGCGGCGCGGCATGGGTGGAAATTGATGGCGAAAAAATGGCGCCGTCCCAAATCTCTGCCATGGTTTTGCAAAAAATGAAAGAAACGGCGGAAAGCTATCTGGGTGAAAAAGTCACCAAGGCTGTTATCACCGTTCCCGCCTATTTCAACGACAGCCAGCGTCAGGCCACCAAAGACGCCGGCAGAATCGCGGGCCTTGATGTCCTGCGCATTATCAACGAGCCGACGGCAGCGGCGCTGGCCTATGGCCTCGACAAAAAACAATCCGGCACCATCGCGGTTTATGACCTTGGCGGCGGTACGTTTGACGTTTCCATCCTTGAAATCGGCGACGGCGTTTTCGAAGTTAAATCCACCAACGGCGATACGTTCCTGGGCGGTGAAGACTTTGACCTGCGCATCATCGATTTTCTGGCCGATGAATTCAAAAAAGAATACGCCATCGACCTGCGTAACGACAAAATCGCCCTGCAACGTATGAAAGACGCGGCGGAAAAGGCGAAAAAAGAATTGTCGTCTTCGATGCAGACCGAAATCAACGAACCGTTCATCACCATGGACGCGTCGGGCCCGAAACACCTGAACGTCAAGCTGACCCGCGCCAAGCT
>JAVEWI010000074.1:0-7504 GCA_034004625.1 Bdellovibrionales bacterium | reverse complement strand
GGCCGGAACATTTCGTGCGCATCAACCATCATTGGCGGGTGGACGCTGCATCGCGCTGCGTTCCATGCGCAGCATTTCCCGAAAATCCGCGGGATTTGTCACGGACGGCAAGCATCTTTGCCCGCTGCATATCCATGCCGCGGCACCGGCTGTGGTTTTTTTACCGTAAGCGGGATGATCTTCGGGCAGCGCATCTGTTTTATCCAATTCAATCAGACAGGCCGCGGGCAAAGACAATTGCCGCAATACGGCGGTGAAATCCGCGCGGGTGGCTTCTGTGCCTACAATCACAATCATCATCGGTTGGGATATATCCATCGCGGCCTGTACCCATGCCGCGCGGGCGAACAGGTTTTGCAGCGCACCGGCGGCAAAGGCCTCGGCTGCTTTTTGCGCGAATTTTGTCCATGCCATGTCGCCGGTCAGTGTGCCCAGCTGGCGCAGCGCCCGTATAAAAACGGCATTACCCGCAGGCATGGCATTGTCATCTGCGTGCAAGGGCCGCAGGGGCAGCTGTGTTTCGCCGGGGGGGCTCATGAAATATCCGCCGTTTGGCGCAGCAAAAAGGATTTGCGTGGTTTGCGCGGTTTCAACGGCATCCCGCAGGTATTTTGCATCCCCCGTGGTCTGGTACAGCGCCATGGCTGCCAGACAAAGATGCGCGTAATCGTCCAGACGTGCTTCAGGCCCGTTTTGGGCGTCGCAGCGGCTGCGCCGCCAGGTGCCGTCCGCATTTTGTAAATGGGATTTTAAATATCTGTAAATGGAAACCGCCATATCGGCCCAATCTGCGCGGTCAAAAACAAAAGCCGCCTTGCACAGGCTTGCCGTCAAAAGCGCATTGGCATCGCAAAGAATTTTATCATCGCGGGCAGGCACTTCGCGCCGGTTGCGTTCAAACCGCAATTTGCGGCACAGGGCATCCAGATATTTTTCAGCATCCTCACCCTGCCATTCGGGGTTGTGCAGGCGGTTTGGGATGTTAAATCCAGCCTTCTCGGGCCAGTTGCCAAAGCGCGTCATGTCAAATGCTGTGCGGAAAATTTCCGCATCCGTGCCCAATGTGTCATCGACATCGCCGGTGCGCCAAATGTAATAGGCGCCTTCGGTTTTCTCCCCGCTGGCAGCGTCCAGACTGTCTGCATCCCTGCTGCTGGCACAGGCCATATATCCGCTTTCGCTGATCGTCATATCACGCATCAGCCAATCAATGGTTTGCGCGCAGCGGGCGGCAAAAAGCGGATTGCGGGTTTCGCGGAAAACCTCTGCCAAAAGGCTTATAAACTGGGCGTTATCGGTCAGCATTTTTTCAAAATGCGGAATTTCCCACGTACCATCGACGGTATAGCGAAAAAAACCACCACCGATATGGTCGTAAATGCCGCCTTGGCAAATAGACGTCAAACTATGCACCACGGCGGCTTTGATTTTGTCCTGCCCTGTGCGGACGTAACATGACCACAGCAAAGACAGCGCGGGCAGGCAGGGGAATTTGGGACCCTCCGCTCCGCCCATGCCGCCATTTACGGGGTCGTAATGTTTCAGCAGTGCATCGGCAATCATGCCGCTTTGCGCGGGCAGGGGCAGGGCGCCCGGCTCCGGCGTATAAAGCGCTTGCAACGCGCGGGAAATGCTGCGGCTGTTGTGGTGGATTTTATCGGCTTCACGCAAAAACGAATCTGAAACGCCGCGCAGAACTTCACGTAGCGATGGCAAGCCATGACGCGGATGCGGCGGAAAATACGTACCGCCCCAAAAAGCTTCCCCTTGCGGGGTTAAAAAAATTGTCAGCGGCCAGCCGCCCTGCTGCCCCATCAAGGCCAGCGCGTTCTGGTACAGGCTGTCCACATCCGGCAATTCTTCGCGGTCAACCTTGATATTGATAAAATGCGCATTCATCAGGTCGGCTGTGGCGGTGTCTTCAAAACTTTCATGCGCCATGACGTGGCACCAATGGCACGCGGCATAGCCGATCGACAGTAAAACCGGTTTGTTTTCCCTTTGCGCTTTTTCAAACGCCGCAGGGCTCCATGGCATCCAATGCACGGGGTTGTCTTTATGCTGCCGCAAATAGGGGCTGGTTTCCGTGCCGAGCAAATTCATCTTGTCGCCTTTACCGTCATGGCCTAGTTTAACCAAAGACAAGGGGTTATGCCATGGACAACGGGTCTTGCGACCAAAAACCTTATTTCAAACGCCATGTTTTTTGCTGCGGCAACGAACGTCCGGCGGGGCATCCGCGTGGCTGCTGCAAGGAAAAAGGCGGGGTTGACCTGCGCAATTACCTCAAGGCGCGGGTCAGCGAAATGAAAATCGACAGCACGCGCGTGAATATGGCGGGTTGTCTTGACCGCTGTGAATTGGGCGCGGTCATGGTGATTTATCCCGAAGGCGTCTGGTACACTTTTTCTACCCGTGCGGATATTGACGAAATTGCCGAAAAACATTTGCAGAATGGCGAAATCGTAGACCGTCTTTTGCTGACGCCGGATCAAAAACAGTTGCGCGCCGAACAAATGCCGCCGCAAACAGACACGCCGCCCGCCGCGGACGGGGCATAACGTGGATACGATTTTTGCACTGGCTTCGGGTTCCATGCGTGCGGGCGTTGCGGTTATCCGCGTATCGGGTGCGGGCGCGCTGCACAGTTTGCAGTTTTTATCCGGTTTGCAATCGCCCAAACCGCGCCATGCGCATTACGTGACATTAAAAAACCCGTCTACAGGCGCCTTAATCGACCGTGCGCTTGCGATATATTTTGCAGGTCCCGCCAGTTTTACGGGCGAAGACACGGTGGAATATCACGTACATGGCGGGCGGTCGGTGATTGAATCGCTGCTATCAACTCTTGGCCATATCAATCATTTCCGCATGGCAGAGCCGGGGGAATTCACGCGCCGGGCATTTGAAAACGGCAAACTGGATTTGACCGAAGCCGAAGCTATTGCCGATTTGATCGATGCCGAAACCGAAGCGCAGCGTATTCAGGCGCTCGGCCAATTGGGCGGCGCGCTGGGCAAGGTTTATCAGGTCTGGACAGACCGCCTTGCCGGTATCCTTGCCCATCAGGAAGCGGATATCGAATTCCCCGAAGACGATCTGCCCGATGGTTTATCAAATACCCTGACCCCGCAAATAAAAGCCATTTATGCAGAAATTGCCGCGCATCTGGATGATAACCGCCGCGGCGAACGCCTGCGCAGCGGTGTGCAGGTTGCCATTATTGGCGCGCCGAATGCGGGCAAATCTTCTTTGCTGAACACACTGGCCGCGCGGGATGCGGCGATTGTGTCGGACGAAGCCGGCACTACGCGGGACGTGATCGAGGTTTATCTGGATCTGGGCGGATATCCCGCCGTGATTGCCGATACGGCGGGTTTGCGCGAAACCGGCCAAGCGGTCGAGGCGGAGGGCATTCGCCGCGCCCAAAAACGTGCGGAAGAAGCCGATTTGAAAATCGCCCTGTTCGATTTGACCCAAGGCCCGCCCGATGCCGCAACGCTGGATTTGCTGGATGATAAAACCATGGTTGTTTTGTCAAAGGCAGATCTGGATGCGGGAGAAGAGCCTGATTTCGGCGTTGAAACATATGCCTTGTCCGTGCGCAGCGGTGCGGGGCTGGATGTATTTTTATCCGCCCTGACAGCGCGGGTTGCGCGGTTGCTGGATAGCAAAAGCGATACACCCGCCCTGACCCGTCAACGCCACCGCGCCGCACTTGAAGAAGGGCGTGATCATTTGCAGCGCGCGCTGGACGCCACCCTGCCCGAATTGGCGGCGGAGGATTTGCGCATGGCGCTGCGTGCCCTTGGCCGCATCACGGGCCGCGTGCATGTCGAAGAATTGCTGGATAAAATTTTCCGCGATTTTTGTATCGGCAAATGACGGCGCACCCTTTCACCATACGCCTTGCACGGGCGGAAGACGTCGGCGATATTTTTAATATCCGTACGGCCGTGCGTGAAAATCATTTATCGATGGAACAGCTTGCCGCGCGCGGCATTACGCCGCCGCGCATTTTGGACGTGATAAATACGGCATCCTGTTTGTGGGTGGCCGAAGACGCAAATGGCATTTCCGGATTTTCGATGGCAGATAACGACAGCGCCTGCGTTTATGCGCTTTTCGTGCATCCACGTGCCGAAGGACGCGGCATGGGCAGCGCACTTTTAAAAATGGCGGAAGATTATTTATTCGCAGATCACGCCCTGATATGGCTGGTGACGGATGACAGTGCGGATGTGCGTTCGGGCGGTTTTTACCGTGGCGTTCCTTGCCGGATACCAGGAATGCAGAAACGCAGGCAGGAACCCGTCAGGATACGCGGTTTGAAAAACTCCGCAGTTTGTAGATCTTTGTGATCGGACCCATCCGGCTTTGCCAGTATGACGTTGATGCGGTTTTTTATTGCTGATAGTGGCCAGCGTACAGACGCGTAATTGCAAACCCATGGATTCAGCGACGTCAGTACGGGGTTTTGTTTTTCGCTGGCCCGCAGTTCGCGCTTGCCGCGGTAACGGTCAAAAATCTCGCCGAGCGATATGTTGAAATGTGAGGGGGGAATCATGAAAAAATATATAAATACCGCCGCCATGTCAAAACAAACAATTGCAAAAAAGCCTGTAAAAACGTGATTAATTCGCTTGTGCCGCGGCGCGAAACGGCTTATTGATAGTCGAAACCCCCAGACATCCGCATGTCACGCATGCACATCAAGTGGTTTCACCCGCACCGAAAGGCCAAAAGCCTGACGGTATTTTCGTGCGCCTAAACGGAGGAAACCCATGCGTATTGAAGCCGAACCGAAACTGGACTTTGACGATGTTCTGATCCGCCCCAAACGTTCCCGTCTGAAATCCCGCGCCGAAGTGGATGTCAGCCGCACGTTCAAAATGCCGCATGCGGGTATCGACGTCACGGGGGTGCCGGTGATTGCCGCAAACATGGATACGGTGGGTACGCTGAAAATGGCGGCGGCCTTGGCCGAACATAATATTTTCACGGCGCTGCATAAACATATCGCGCTGGATGATCTGAAATCCGCGAATATTTCCGGTGCGTTTTCTTTTGTGACCTTTGGTATCGAAGATCTCGATAAAATGGATACCATCATGAATACGCTGGGCAGCAATTCGATCAATAAAATCTGCCTTGATGTGGCGAATGGCTATACCGAACATTTCCTTGATTTCATCAAACGCGTGCGCGACCGCCATCCGGGCAAAGTCATCATGGCAGGCAACGTGGCTACGCCGGACATGACCGAGGCTCTTATTCTGGCGGGTGCCGACATTGTAAAGGTTGGCATTGGTCCCGGTTCTGCCTGCATGACGCGCGCCATGACGGGTGTGGGTTATCCGCAATTGTCTTCCATCATTGAATGTGCCGATGCGGCGCATGGCCTGTCCGGTTTTATCTGCGCGGATGGCGGCTGCAAAATGCCGGGCGATGTGTCCAAGGCCTTTGCCGCGGGGGCGGATTTCGTGATGCTGGGCGGCATGTTTGCCGGCCATACCGAAACCCTGAGCGAAGAACAGCTGGCCAGCTTGTCCGAAAACGACAACTGCGTCGAATATTACGGCATGTCTTCCGAAGTCGCGATGAACAAATATGCAGGCGGTATGGCAAAACACCGCGCGTCCGAAGGCCGCGTTGTGCGTATCGATTACAAAGGCGACGTTGCCCATACGGTTCAGGAAATTCTGGGCGGTCTGCGCAGTGCCTGCACCTATGTCGGTGCATCGCGTTTGAAAGAATTTTCCAAACGCACGACATTCGTGGTTAAAAATTCGCGCTAAGCGATAAAGGAAATAGGGCTTGGCTGTGGCTGGTTCGGTATTTGTGACCGGACTGGCCAAGCCGCCCGCCCATCCTGTGAAAAATTATAGAAAATAAGAGGCAAATAAAAACCCCGCTCCGATAAAACGGTGGCGGGGTATTTTTTTGTTTTTAAGTTTGAAGCCTTCATTGCGAAGGTGGATGCGGGCCGGATTTTTGTGTTTAGGTGGGCCTATTATTATTGTTATTTTTATGTGCGGATAGAAACCCCCCGGCTCTCTGCATCAAGCCAGCATTGTGTAGCATAATATTCTTGAAAAAGGCAAATATTTTTTCATAAGTTTAAAATTATGTTTGTATGGATTGAAATATCATTTTAATTCGCGGCGATGCAGCATTTTCGGAATTTAATTACAATAACATAACATGAAAATCACGGGACTGTTTTGCGGTTCTGGTTCCGTGCATATGGGAATCGATTCCCTATGTGTGCCTATCGCCCCTGTGTATATCTTTGTATGCGGGCGGAAGCATGCCGTGCAAACCGTCCGCTAAATACTTGAAAATTTACACGATTGTTTTTCAGATAATGATTGACCAAAATGAAAAATATCAGTAGTTTGCGGAGCCTTATTCAAAAGGCAACCGCATAACGATACCGGATTGGATTCGAAAAATGAAAAAGACATCTTCTCTTAAATCGCTGAAAAGCCGCGACAAAAACAACAAGGTTGTCCGTCGCCGTGATGGCAAAGGCAAAATGCGCCTTTACGTCATCAACAAAGAAAACCCGCGCATGAAGGCAAAACAGTAATCTGTTTTTGTCGGATGTTTTTTGCGGCATGATCTGACCGCGAAAAAAACTCAGGGGAGCGGGGCGCGCGATGTTTTCTAAATTGCTGGGACTTATGTCCACCGATATGGCGATTGATCTGGGCACAGCCAATACATTGGTTTATGTGCGCGGTCAGGGCATCGTGCTCAACGAGCCGTCTGTCGTTGCAATGGAATTCGTCGATGGACGCAAGCTTCCCAAAGCTGTGGGCGAAGACGCCAAATTGATGTTGGGCCGTACGCCCGGCAACATTCTGGCGATCCGTCCCCTGCGCGATGGCGTGATCGCGGATTTCGAAGCCGCCGAATTCATGATCAAATACTTCATCAGCAAAGTGCATAACCGCCGCAGCTTCGCATCGCCGCGCATGGTTATTTGCGTGCCTTCGGGCTCTACCGCTGTTGAACGCCGCGCCATTCAGGAATCCGCTGAAAGCGCAGGCGCCCGTGATGTTAGTCTGATCGAAGAGCCTATGGCTGCTGCGATCGGCGCCGGCCTGCCCGTGACCGAACCCACCGGTTCGATGGTTGTGGATATTGGCGGCGGCACCACCGAAGTTGCCGTGATTTCGCTGGGCGGCATCGTCTATGCGAAATCGGTGCGCGTTGGTGGCGACAAAATGGATGACGCGATCATCAGCTATATCCGCCGTACGCATAACCTGTTGATCGGCGAAGCCACGGCCGAGCGTATCAAAAAAGAAATTGGTTCCGCCTGCCCGCCCGAAGAAGGCGAAGGCCGCATGATGGAAATCAAAGGCCGCGACCTGATGAACGGCGTGCCCAAAGAACTCGTCATCTCCGAACGTCAGGTAGCAGAAGCTTTGGCCGAACCTGTCGGTTCCATCATTGACGCTGTCAAAGGCGCGCTGGAACATACCGCCCCCGAATT
>JAVEWI010000073.1:0-7515 GCA_034004625.1 Bdellovibrionales bacterium | reverse complement strand
TCAGCCCGCCCATGGTGGGCGTGCCTTTTTTCTTTTGATGGCTTTCCGGCCCGTCTGTGCGGATGGGTTGGCCTTCACGCTGTTTTTTCTTCAGCCAGCGGATAACCGCGGGGCCGATGGCGAAAGTAATAACCAGCGCCGTGATGATGGCGCCGCCGGTACGGAAACTCAGATATTGAAACAGGTTGAAGCCGGTAAAATACGGCGTCAAAGGATAGAGCAGGTTATAGAGCATTCTTTTTATCCTTGCCGTTTGCGGCGGCGCTGGTTTTGTTTTCGGGTTTATCGTTGGCGGCGGGGCCTGCCACATGCAGGGCGTGCAGCGCTTCTATCACATAGGCCATGCGGCTGCCCGCAGATCCTTTGACCAAAAGTACATCCCCCGGCTTGACGGTTTCTTTGATAATTTCGGTCAGCAGTTTGCTGTCTTTGGCATGCGCGCCCTGCCATTCTGGCGGCAAAGCCTGATACAGCGCATCCATCAAAGGGCCGCAGCAGAATAATTGATCCGTTTTCGCCTTGAGCAGCGGGTTCGCCAATTCGGCATGCAGGCGCGGGCCATCTTTGCCCAGCTCCAGCATATCGCCCAGAATGGCAAGGCGGCGGCCTTCACCTTGCGGCTCCACCATTTCAAAAACCTTGAACGCCGCCTGCATGGACGCCGGATTCGCGTTATAGCTTTCGTCGATGATGGTGAGCGGCGGCTGCCCCGCGACCAGCGTAATCTGGTGGCGGTTGCCGCGGCCGGTGACGGCTTCGGCATTTTTCAGCGCCTCCACGGCTTTGTCCATGTCCGCGCCAGCGGCTTTGACTACGCCCAGTGCGCCCAGCGAATTCATCACGATATGTTTGCCGGGAATTTGCAATTTGTATTTCGCGCGGGTGCCTTCGACATCGGCGGTCACGCGGCTGCTGTCGGCATGCAGGGCGCAATCAACCAATTTGATATCCGCCCCGTCATCTTCGCCAAAGCCGAGGATGGTCTGGATACCCTGTTTTTCCGCATGGGCTTTCAGACGGTCAAAATACGGGTTGTCGTGGTTCAAAATGGCAATGCCGTTTGCATCCATGCCCGTGAAAATTTCGGCATTGGCATCTGCGATGCCATCCAGCCCGTTGTCGAAAAATTCGATATGTTCGCGGTCAATGGTGGTGATGACGGCAATATGCGGCTTGACCTGATCGGTCAGGCCGATGATTTCGCCGGGATGGTTCATGCCGATTTCAAAAATGCCGTAATCGGCATCTTCCGGCAGGTTGCTCAGCGACAGCGGCACGCCCCAATGGTTGTTAAAGCTTTTTTTCGACGCATGCGTCTTGCCGCAGGCAGACAGCAGTGTGGCCAGCATTTCCTTGGTGCCGGTTTTGCCGACCGACCCCGCAACGCCGATAATCTTGCCCTTGCACCGCGCGCGCGCGGCACGGCCCAGATCTTCCAGCCCGCGCATGGTGTCATCCACGACTAAAACGGGCCCTTTGGCTTTGCTGATGTCGTAGTCTTTGGATACCATCACGGCGCCCGCGCCTGCGGCAAATGCGGCATCCACATAATCGTGCCCATCCAGACGGTCGCCCTTTAACGCCACAAACAAATCACCTTTTTGCAGGCTGCGGGTGTCAATCGATACGCCGCCCGCGGTGAAGGGGGCGCTGGCTTTGCCTTTGGTGGCGGCTTCGGCCGCGGCGGATGTCCAAAGGGGTTTGATATTTTCGCTCATCATGTCTCTTTCTTGTCAGTCTTTTGGTTTCTTAATTTGTTTTTTGTGCGGCGGCTTTGGCTTCGGTCACGTCGTCAAAAGGCAAAATTTCGCTGCCGACAATTTGTCCTTGTTCATGGCCTTTGCCTGCAATCACCAGAACGTCGCCTGCTTCAAGGTTCTCTACGGCAAAGCGGATGGCTTCGCGGCGCCCGGCAATCTCGCGCGCCTGCGGGCAACCCTGCATGACTTCGCTGCGGATGAATGCGGCGTCTTCGGTGCGGGGGTTGTCGTCCGTTACAATGGCAACATCGGCCAGACGGGCTGCAATTTCGCCCATCATCGGGCGTTTGCCGCGGTCGCGGTCGCCGCCGCAGCCGAATACAACATGCAATTTACCCGTGGTATGCGGGCGCAGGGCGTGCAGCATGGTTTCAAGGCCGTCCGGCGTATGCGCGTAATCAACGTAAATCGCCGCGCCGTTTTGGGTGCTGGCCGCGTATTCCAGCCGTCCGCGCACGCTTTGCAAACGCTCCAGCGCATGCACGCCTTGCATATGCAGGGCGGCATTGTCGGGGTCAGCCGCAATGACAAGGCCGAGCGCCGTGAGCGCGTTCAGCGCCTGAAAATCCCCGACTAGCGGCAGTTCAAGCGTATAGCGCTGCCCCATCACGTCAATATCCAGATATTGTCCATGCGGCAAAGGTTTTTGCACATTCAGGCGAATGTCGCGGGCATTTGTGCCGACTTCGATCACGCGCAGTCCGCGCGCATCGCAAATTTCGCGCAGTTTTCGGGAATAGGGCGTATCCATGCAAATGACAGCAACGCCATCCGGCGTCAAAACTTCGCTGAAGAGACGCGCCTTGGCCGTGAAGTATTCTTCCATCGTGCCGTGATAATCCAGATGGTCGCGCGTCAGGTTGGTAAAGGCCGCAGCCGTCACCGCAACGCCGTCCAGCCTGTGTTGATGCAGGCCAATGCTGGAGGCTTCAAATGCCAGATGCGTAACGCCCGCGGCTTCCAGCTCGGCAATTTCCGAATGCAGCACGACAGGGTCGGGCGTGGTGAGCAGGCCGGGGCGTTTAATGCCGGCAATTTTACCGCCCGCTGCTTCCACCCCGATGGTGCCAAGGCTGGCGGCGGCATGGTCCATGGTCTGCCAGATCTGGCGGCAGAAATTAACAGTGGAGCTTTTGCCATTGGTGCCCGTCACGGCGGCAATGGTGGACATTTGATGCCCGTAAAACTTTGCAGCCATCAGCGAAAAACGGCGGCGCGGGTTGTCGTCTTCCACCACCACCACATCGTCATTGACCGCGCCGGATAAATCCGTGCCGCGCGGCACCAGGACGGCAGAGGCGCCGCGTGCAACGGCATCGGCGATAAATTGGCGGCGGTCAACCTTCGCCCCCGGGAATGCGGCAAAAACAAAACCGGCGCGTACCTCGCGCGAATCCGCGCTCAGGCCCGTGATATGCAGGTCACCTGCATGGGCAGCGTTATGCAGCGTGGTGCCGGTTTCTTCGGCGTTATCGATCAGTTCCAGCAGTTGCAACGGCTTTTCCTTCCTTGCTGTCTTTCAGGTATCTGGCCATTTCCGTCTTGATATCGCGGCGGGGGCCTGTTTGCGGCGCAATGCCGTAAAGCGGTGCCATTTGTTCAATCACGCGGCCCACCACGGGGGCGGCGGTCCAGCCGCCGGTGGCGTAGCCAAAAGTTTCCTTGGTCGGCTGCGGTTCATCCACAATCGCCAGCACGACATAGCGCGGCGCTTCGATCGGAAACACGCCGATGAACGAAGACAGGCGTGCGTTTTTGCTGTATCCGCGACCTTGCGTTTTATCGGCTGTGCCGGTTTTGCCGCCGACGCCATATCCTTCGGCTGCGGCCTTGCTGCCCGTGCCGCCAACCACAACCAGTTCCAGCAGGTCGCGGATACGGCGCGATGTTTCGGGTTTGACCACGCGTTCGTTGTCTTTGTCTGCGCCGCCATCCTGCCGCACCAATGTGGGGGTTACCATCAGCCCGCCGTTGGTCAGTGCGGCGGCCGCGCGGGCCAGATGCACGGGGCTGACGGCGATGCCGTGGCCGTATGATGCGGTCAGGGTGTGGATTTCACGCCATTGACGCGGATAGAGCGGTGCACCGCGTTCGGGCAGGTCAATCGGCGCGCGTTCCAGAAATCCGAGCTTTTTATAAAAATCGCGCAGGCCGTATTCGCCCAGCTCCTGCGCCATTTTGGCGGTGCCGATGTTGGATGAATGGATGAAAACTTCGGGCAAGGTCATCACGCGGCGTTTGCCGTGATAATCATTGATGGTGTGTCGGCCAAAACGGATAGGCTCGCGTGCGTCATAGGTGCTGGCGAAACTGGCGCGGCCACCATCGAGTGCCGCGGCGACAGGGAACAGTTTCATGGTCGATCCCATTTCAAACACGCCCAGCGTGGCGCGGTTGAATTTTTGCTCGTCACTTGCCTGCGCGGGGTGGTAGGGGTCAAAATCCGGCAGGGATACCATGGCAATGACATCGCCGTTATTCACATCCATGACAATGCCGATGGCGGCCTTGGCGCTGAACTGTTTTACGCTGGCGCTTAATTCGCGGTGCAAAATATGCTGGATGCGCAGGTCTATGCTCAGGCGCAGGTCGTCTTCGCCTTCGCGCAGCATTTTTTCATGCGCGCGCTCAATGCCTGCAATGCCAATGCCGTCCACATCGGTATAGCCAAGGATATGTGATGTCAGTTTTCCATGCGGGTAAATACGCCGCTGTTCATCCTGAAACCCCAGCGAAGGTTCACCAAGCGTATTAATAGCCTGTACCTGACGTGGGGTAATGTTTCGGGCAATCCAGACGAATTTACGTTTGGATGACAGTTTCGCCAGAATGTCTTTTTCTTTTTCCTCAGGCAGGATTTTGGAGAGCTGGCGCGCCAGGGCCGGGGCATCGGCGACCAGCGTCGCGTCGGCGTAAACGGATGCCATGCGCAATGACGTCGCCATCAATTCGCCATAACGGTCGGTGATGGTGCCACGCAGCGCCACGCCTGCCTTGCGCACCGGGGCGGATGATTGTTCTGCCGCCGTTTCAACATCGCGCAGCAATGTCAGGTCGGCCAGACGCAAACCGACCGCCAGATAACCGAGCACGAAAACAAGGGCGACAAAGGCAAGACGCGCCTTGGCCTGCCCCAGTAATTTGGCTTGATGCCCGCTGATACTGCCGTCGTTCAGGGTGCTGCGTTTCATGGCAGATCAACCCCGCCAAGGCTATTGAGCACGTCGCCAAAATTGCGCTGCGTTGCCGTTGCGGTGACGGGGGTTTTGGCGGCGACGGGTTGCGCCGTTACCGCTGCCGCGGGTTTGGGCGTGGTCGTTACTGCCGCAGGTGCGGTTGCCGCTGGCTTGGGCGCGGCGGCGTAGGCGGCAGGTACGCGCAAATGCGCGGGTTTGCGCAAGGGGATCATGACAGAGACTGGTGCGGCGCTTTCCGTGTCGGCGGCGGTCAATGCGGAAAGTGCAACGGCATCTGCGGGTGCGCTATCTGTGCTGTCCAGAACATTCGCATTGTTTTCTGCAGTATCGGGGGCTGAATCAGCTGCGATGCTTTCTGGTGCCGCTGTATTGATTGCGGCGATAAGCGGCATGGCATTGCCTGCGGCGGGTGCGGTTTGTGCGGCGGCGGCAATGATGTCCGCGTTGATTTCTTCGGGCGCGCGTTGCGGCAGGTCAGCGGTGGCCATAAACTGCCGCCCCTTCATGGGGGTCAGGTTCAGATATTGGCGGGCAAGTTTTTCCAGCCGGTCGGGCTGGTTCAGATAGCTCCATTCCGCTTGCAGCACGCGCAGCGAATCTTCTTCGCTGCGCATCTGCGCTGTGATGTTTTCAAGGCGTTGGCGGCCATCCGTTACATGCTGGCTGGTTTGAAACAGCAGGGCGCCCGTCACCATCGCGCAGCACAGCCAGAAGAAAGCAAATTTGCTCATCGCTTTTCCTCCGGCACGGGGGCATTGGTGCGCAGGGCATAACGCAAACGGGCAGAGCGTGCGCGCGGGTTGATGGCGGTTTCTTCGGCACTGGGCGGCAGGCCGTTTCGTTTTTCAAGTTTGAACGGCGGCGGCGCTTTCGGGCGGTTGTCTTGCGGCAAATGGCGCGATGTGCCGGCCTCTTCGCCGGATGCGGCGCGCAGATATGTTTTGACGCGCCAGTCTTCCAGTGAATGGAACGACACCACGACCAGCCTGCCGCCTTCACGCAGGATAGTAGGAGATGATTCAAGCGCGCGGTCAATTTCGCCCATTTCGTCATTCACATGAATGCGCAGCGCCTGAAAACTGCGCGTGGCGGTATCCGTTTTCATGCCGCCATGCATGGGCAAAACGCGGTGGATGATGGCGGTTAATTGTGCGGTTGTTTCAATGGGCGCTTCGGCGCGGGCTTCGACAATCGCGCGGGCAATGCGGCGCGATGCGCGCTCTTCGCCATAGGTATAAATAATATCCGCAATGGTTTCTTCGTCGGCGGTATTGACGACATCGGCCGCGCTTTCGCCGCTTAAACTCATGCGCATATCAAGGGGGCCGTTTTGCTGGAACGAAAACCCGCGTGACGCCGTGCCCAGTTGAATGGAAGATACGCCCAGATCCAGAACAAAACCGTCCACTTGTTCGATCCCTGCACCGGACAGCAGCGCGGCCACATCGCCAAAACATCCGTGCAGCGGGTGGAAACGGCCGGGGAAATCACGTTCAAAAACGCGCGCGCGTGCAATGGCTTCCGGATCGCGGTCAATGCCATAGACGGTGCAATTGGCGGATTCCAAAATGGCGCGGGTATATCCGCCGGCGCCAAATGTACCATCGACATAAACGCCGCCGTCTTTGGGGGCCAGACATTGAACAACCTCCGCCAACATCACGGGGATGTGGCGCGCGGGCGCAGCCGTCGCGTGGTTTGGTGTCTCGCTCATCTCTGTTTTATTCCGTCCCCAAATCATCAAGGCTTTTCAGATTAAAAGCCTTGAAATCCAACCCCTTGTCTAATCTACACGGCGCATGCAGGGGCGTCAATGAAACAGGCGTTAAAACGCCCGCGCAAAGAGGCGCTCAAGTGTGGGCACAGCTCGCCTCTAAAAACGCCCATGCTAACTGGTGGCAAAGTAAAGGGAGGTTGCCGTGGGATATTTTGTACGCGGGATGCCGGATGTTCTATATGCGGGATATTGCGCTGTACATCTTTTATGCGGACGCAAGACTTGCACTACGCAAGAGAAGGCAGTTTTTAAGAATATGAAAATAATCTATACGGGGACTAGTCTTTTTGCGCGGGGCTGCGCAGACCGGGAGCAGCAGATTTTCCTATATTTTTCGGCATAACATCGGCAAGGGCGGGCGGCTTGCCACCCAGTTCACATAATTTTGCATGCATATGGGCGATTTCGCCGCTGCCCGGCAAATCGTCAAAACTTTCGACGCGGCTGTTGCTGCTGATAGCGCTGGTACCGGCGGCGCTGCTGCCGCGGGCTTCGTATACCCATGTGCGGTCGATGGTCGTGACCTGACGCGACAGGAAATTGAAAATCCGGCTGATGCCATCGCCGCGGCGGATGCCGTTGTCGGACAGCTGCTGCACTTCCGTATCGGCGCGCAGGATATAGTCGTCAATTTTGTAAAAATTCTGTTTCATGGTTTTGGTATGTCGCCTGAGTGTTTACGGGGTGCGGAGTTTGCCAAGGCCTTTGTGGCTGTCCTTGATTTCTGGCGGGTTGCCGCCCAATTCGCGCAGTTTGCTATGCATCATGCGGGCTTCGTCTA
>JAVEWI010000072.1:0-7529 GCA_034004625.1 Bdellovibrionales bacterium | reverse complement strand
ACTTTGACCGGCATTTTTCCCCGCAGCATCCAAAAACCGTCTTTATCATATCCGTTAAAACATTGAATAAAAAGCATCATCCACGGTTAACCGGTATTTAACGGAACCGGATTATTCTTGCCCTCGTTCTCATATACAGACCGACCATCGTTTTTTACAACCGCGCATTTTTTGCACTGTTATTCAAAAAAGGAAAGGCACTGACATGATTTATATCAACCTCGACAACCGTAAAATTCCCGCGCTTGGCTTCGGCACATGGCAGCTGAAAGGCGACGATTGCCTGCGCAGCGTCATCAAGGCGATTGACATCGGATACCGCCATATCGACACCGCGCAGATTTACGAGAACGAGGAACAAGTCGGCAGCGCCATCGTGCAAAGCGGCATCCAGCGCGAAGAACTTTTCCTGACCACCAAGGTATGGATGAGCAATCTGGGCGAAAAACTTTTCCGCGCATCCGTCGAAGAAAGCCTGCGCAAATTGCGCACAGACCATGTGGACATGCTGCTGATCCATTGGCCGGTGACCGATGTGCCGCTGGCCGAACAAATGAAATCACTGCGCAGCGTGCAGGAATCCGGCATGGCGCGCATGATCGGCCTTTCCAATTTCACCGTGCCGCAAATGCGCGAAGTGGTCGAGGATATGGGCATCCGCGTCATGAACAATCAGGTGGAATATCACCCCTTCCACATGAACAATCAGGTGGAATATCACCCCTTCCTGTCGCAAAAGCCGGTGCTGGATTACGTGCGCGCGCATGACATGTTCCTGACCGCCTATTCCCCGCTCGCGCGCGGCAAAGTGCGGGACGAAAAAATCCTGATGCAGATTGCCGAAAAACACGGCAAGAACACAGGACAAATTGCACTGCGCTGGCTGTTGCAACAAGACCGCGTTGCTGCCATCCCCAAGGCATCGAGCGAAGAAAACATGCGCGGCAATTTCGATATTTTCGATTTCGTTCTGGACGCGGACGAGATGCAACAGATCAGCATGCTGACGCGCAAGGCCAGCCGCCTGATCAACCCCGACTGGGCGCCAAGGTGGGATCAGGCCGCGGCATAACACCGCCGCCTCAATACCTCTACTACCTCGTAAGAACTGGGGGAGCGCCCTTGCGGCCTCCCCCTCTTTTTATGACGCCAGAAGCAAAGCCGCGCAAACTGCGCTGCATACAGCTGCCCATTGCAAGCGGTTCAATTTTTCACCCAAGAAAACCCGCGCGATCAAAACGGCAATCACGGGATATAACGCCGTCAATGTCACAATGGTCGCAACCGGCCCGTTTTTTAGCGCAAAGAAATACATCATAAACGCACTGACCGTCATGATGCTGAGCACAGCGGCAATCGGCACGCTGCGCCTGTGCCACATCACACGCCCGCGCAAATAAATCAGCACCGGCACTGCAATCAATAAATTGCCCAGCGCTTCATAAAAAATCACGCTATGCGGCTGCATGGATTTCAATGCCAGTTTGGGCAGAAAAGCCCAGAAGCCCCACGTAACCAAAGCCCCCACAGCAAACCACAACCACCGCGGTGTTGCGGGCGCGGCTGGCGGCGCGGGCATAACGTCAGACGCGGTTGGCATGGCCGCTGCCGTAATAGCTGCCATCACATCAACAGGCGGCGCAGCAATCGCAGGATCGGGCGGCGTTTGTTCAAGCAGGTTGTTTGTCACGCGCCACCACCAATAAAACAATTGATGCAATACCAAGCACAATGCCCGCGGCCTGCCGCAGCGATATGGGCTCGGCCAGAATAAAAAACGCCAGCAATGTGGCGACCAGCGGGTAAAGCGAAGAAATCATGGACACATACGTCAGCGGCCCGTCACGCAGCGCCATCAAAAACAGCAATTGCCCGACAGATCCCGCAGCCCCCACCGCCACGGCCAACAATGCGGCCGTCTGGTTGAATTCCAGACCTTCGTGGAAAAGCTGCACCAAAACAGCATTGACCAGAAAAAAAGCGGCGCTATAGACCAATAAATGCAGGGGTGGCAGGCCGCGTAATGCAATTTTATTCAGGAATCCGGTTACACCCCAGACCAGCAAAGCGAGGATAGACGGCAAAAGCCAAACCTCAATCGTCATAAAACGGCACCCAAAAAGACGTAAACGGTACGGAATCGACCGTCAGCTTACTGATTTACAACGAAAAATAATCCTGCGCCAGCCCCTTTGCTTTCCGGCTAAACGGCGGTATAAATAGGGCGAAATTTCAGGTTTTCAGGATTTTCCCGAAGGATACCCAGCCCCATGTCCGATGCCGCCGCAAAACCCGCCCCGAAGCGTTTTCTGGTCTCTTGGGACCAATTCCACCGCGACAGCAAGGCCCTCGCCTGGCGTCTGGTCGAAAAAAACGATGCGTGGAAAGGCATTATCGCCATTACCCGCGGCGGCTTGATCCCCGCCGGTATCGTGGCGCGCGAATTGGAAATCAAAACCATCGAAACCATCGGCGTTTCCAGCTATGACGACAAAGTCCAGCGCGAAACCTATATCCTCAAAAATATCAATGCCGAACTGGTCGGCGACGGTGAAGGCTGGCTGGTCATCGACGATCTGGTCGATACCGGCAACACCGCCAAACTGCTGCGCCAAATGCTGCCCAAGGCGCATATCGCCACCGTCTATGCCAAACCCGCGGGCGAACCGCTGGTTGATACTTATGTCACATGGGTCAGCCAGGACACCTGGATCTATTTTCCGTGGGATGTGGATATCCAGCCGACCGACCCCATCGCCAGCACGCGCAAGGGGGCTTAAAGCTCTCCCGCTACTGGATTTAACGCAAAAAACCCGCTACACTACCCCCCGCTAAACAAAAACAAAAAAGGCTCCGCGCCATGAACATGGAATTCAACAAAATCTTCGCCGCTGTCATTCTTGCCGGTATCGTTGCGATGCTGTCAGGCTTTGTTGCGAACCTGTCATATCAGCCGAAGACACTGAAAGAAAACGCCTATCCTATCGAAGTCGCAGATGCGACCGGTGGTGAGGCAGCAGCAGCCGGCCCGACCGGTCCCGAACCCGTGGATGGCCTGATGGCCGCGGCCGATGTCGCGCACGGCGAAAAACTCTCCAAAGTATGTGCGGCCTGCCATACGTTTGACCAGGGCGGCGCAAACCGCGTGGGCCCCAACCTGTGGCATGTCGTAGGCGGCAAACACGCCCATGCCGCGGGCTTTGCCTATTCCGATGCCATGAAATCAAAAGCCGGCGAAACATGGACTGTAGAAGCGCTGAACGAATTCCTGTGGAACCCGCGCAAAGCATTGCCGGGCACCAAAATGGTTTATGCCGGCATGAAAAAACCGGAAGACCGCGCGGCGATGATCAAATACCTCGAAAGCTTGAAATAATCATCACCGCCCAGACATTCAAAACGCCCGCCCTGTAAATGGCGGGCGTTTTTTTATGCGGCCCGCAAAACATCTTCCGGCGCAAATGGCCCGCACCTTGCTGTATGGCAAAACCGCACTATGGCCTTCTTTGCCTCCAATCGGCTGCTCTCTTGCGTGGCACATTTCCCCAGATACTTGAAATACCTGCTAAAAATGCACTTTTCGGAATCAGTCAAACCTGCTAAGGTGCCCCGCACATCAACCAAATCACCGATCATTGCGGAGAGGTGGCAGAGTGGTTGAATGCGCTAGTCTCGAAAACTAGAATAGTCGCAAGGCTATCGGGGGTTCGAATCCCCCCCTCTCCGCCACTTTCCCCTTGCCCCTCTCTCCTTCTCCAAGGACGCAAAGAATGCACGGTTTTCCTTCTGATTTGAACCTGAACGGCATTGCGGATTCAGAATTGTATCTGGGCCTTGGCAAGTACAGCATCCATTTCAATTTTGACGATGCGGGTATTGTGATTTATGTCGAAGGGCGCGCAACCGTCAAAGAAAACGGCAAAGTCATTGCCGAATGGCAGCAAGACAGCAATTGGTCTTCGCTGGCGTTTCAAAAAATTGTCGATGCGATTGCGCTGCGTTATACCGTCGTCAGCGAACAGCTGCTGGAGATCGAATTCCAGCACGGCCTGACGCTCCAAATACACGATGACGACAAGACATACGAAGCTGCACAAATTTATTTCGAAGATAAATCCCGCAAAACAATCATTATCTAGCTTTTAGGCGCGCGCGGCTTGTATTGCGGCAAAGACCATCCGCGCGCAATAGCGCCTGCGCGGATGGCAAAGACAATCACAGCGCCCAATGTGGTCGAGACCGGCACCGGCAGGCCGAGGCTATCAAGCATAACAAAGACCATCGCCCCCAGAATAACCGCCGTAATATAAATTTCGCGGCGCATGATGACAGAAGGCTCCCCCGCGATAACATCGCGCAAAATGCCGCCCGCCGTCCCCGTGAGCATACCCATGACCACGGCAACAATCGGCGCATCGCTCACCATCAATCCTTTGTACGCACCGAAAACACCGTAAGCGCCGAGCGCAAGCGCATCCAGCCAGAGCAAAAGCCGGAAACGGGATTCGAGCTTATGCGCGGTAAAATAAACCACCATGGCCGCAACGGCACAGATAAGAATGTAGTAAGGTTGCTGTACCCAAAAAACCGGTACATCCAGAATAAGATCGCGCAGCGTGCCGCCGCCAATGCCCGTGATGGTGCCTAAAAAAATAAACCCGACGATATCCAGCTGTTTGCGCGATGCGGACAGCGCCCCCGTGGCTGAAAAAAGAGCAATACCGGCAAAATCCAGCAGCATCGGAATAGTGGTTGCCATGATCTAGATATATACCCCTGAAATCCGGTTAAAGGCGGTTTTATTGTACATATGGCCCGAATGCATAAACGTCAAAACAGCACCTATATTTGCAAAATGCCAAATATCAGATTATTTTTCAAACAGATAATAGGAAAGCCCCGGCTACCTGGCGCACACATGCCAAACATCATACACAGCTGCGTCCAAACATGCTAAAAAATGACCGGAAAAGGAAATAGCATGAGCAAGGCTTTCGTCACTGAAAATGAAAACGCGACCGAAGACGACGAGCGCGATGACCAACCGGATGTGCTGCCCGCCAGTGTCAAAAACTACATGACGCCCACGGGCTTTGCCGCCCTGCAAGATGAATTGCGCCAATTGGTCAGCGATGAACGCCCGAAAGTGGTGGAGATTGTTTCATGGGCCGCCGGCAATGGCGACCGCAGTGAAAACGGCGATTACCTTTACGGCAAAAAACGCCTGCGCGAAATTGACCGGCGCATCCGCTATTTGATGAAACGTCTGGAAAATGCAGAAGTTGTTGACCCAAAGAAACAACAAGGACTTGAACGCGTATTTTTCGGCGCAACTGTGACCTATGCCCGTATCAGCGATGACAGCGAATATACCGTCACCATCGTCGGCGTGGATGAAGCGGAGGTCGGAAACGGAAAAATCAGCTGGCTTTCACCCCTTGCCAAAGCATTGATGAAATCACAAACCGGTGACACCGTTACATTCCGCACCCCCGCCGGCGCGGAACAGGTCGAGGTTGTCGATATCCGTTACATCATCCCCGCCTGATCCCGCGACCGGTGTTTAAAGCCGTTTATTTCTTGCTGCGGTCAATCACATAACCCGCGCCAGCGCCGACACCTGCGCCAATCGCCGCACCACAGCTGACACAGCCGCCCGTCATCACAGTGCCTACTGTACCCACGCCTGCACCAATCGCAGCGCCGGACAATGTGCGTTGCTGCGTTTTGCTCATATCACTGCAAGCGCCCAAAAATAATACAGACAATACAGCCACGGCAGGTACCGACAGACGCATAGCCGCAGTATTTGCCGTTCTTTTCATTTGTGCCGTCATGATATTTCTCCTTTCGCAATCGTATTCATATTGCCAACGATCAAAACGCCGTTTTGTTCAAAGAAAAAGCCCCGCGCTGTCATCCGGCGCGGGGCTCTTCGGGGAGTATTATTTCAGCGATTAACGGTTGAAAAACCGCTGGTTCTGGTTTTTCTTGTTGATGGCTTCGTCATAAGCGCCGCGCCATTCGCGCAGTTCGATACCGCGGCTGCGGTCAATATCCATTTGCTGGAAAGTCTTGCCCACGAAGTCGCGCGGAGACAAGCCTTCGCCGCTTTGGTCAAAACGGCTCAGCTGTGTTTTTTCCATGAATTTTTCATGTTCCTGCTCCACAACTTCGGATGTATTGCCGTTGTCAAAATAGTACTTAACCACAGTTGTTTTTTCCATGGGCACAACGGTCATGACATTCCGCTTTTCAAATTCAACGTTGTCGATAATGCCGTTGCCATCCGTGTCAAACAATTTAAACAGCATATCCCCCACTTCGGCCGTGGACAAAACGCCATCTCCATTAAGGTCGAAATCCATGAAATTGACAATACGCGTGCCGGATTCCGGCGTGATCTGGCGTGTTCTTGTAATCGTTTCAATACGTTTTGCCGTAGCGGCATCAGCCGTCACATTCGTATGTGTGTGAATGCTTTCCATGACCGGAACAGCTTGCGCTGTGGCGGGCGCCGCGGTTTTCACCTGCGCCATATCCGCCTGCGCCGCACCGGCGTGAAACGCCAGTAATGCTGCCGCAGCAACAGCGATAACCAAATGCCTCTGACATACTTTCATTGTTTATCTCCTTGTTAAAAAATACGTGTTTTGCTCGTTTTTCACGTCTTTCACCCCTGCTAACGCGCAAAAGCCATAAAAGTGCCACAAAAAAATAAACCAGAAAAAGCGTATAAGCCTTCCCAGACCGGCTTTATGTTTTTTCCATTTTTTTGATCTGCAAAAAAATATTCAGGGCCGGAACCATGCCATTTTATAAAGCGTAAGTTACGGCGGGTGCGGGAATTTCTTTCTTTACTGTTTCATCATCCCGGCTTTTATTGGAATTTGAATTGCCGCACCGCGGCAACAAAGAGGGATCCGCAGGTGGACTCTGACCCAGCTGCGCGTTTCCGGGAAGGCGCCTTGAGTTTCGTCGTGGCGCCTTCCTTTTTATGAATTTTTATTTCCGCCCCGCACATATTCACCCAGCATAAAAAAAGCCGCTGATGCGGCTTTTTTATTTCTCAGTCTGATGCTTTCACTTCGTGGGAAAACATATATCCCACACCTCGTACGGTTTTTATGATCTCCGGGCTTTTCGGATCGTCCTGCAATTTTTTACGAATGCGCGCGATTTGAATATCAATAGCGCGGTCATAAGAATCAAATTCACCCGAACGGGTCAGTTCGAAAAGCTGTTCACGGCTGAGCACGCGGTGAGGCGCACTTACCAATGCCTCAAGCAGGCGGAATTCACCACTGGTCAAATCCGCAGCATTGCCCGCAGCATCGAACAATTGATATTGCCTGCGGTCTAAAATCCATTCACCAAACAGCAAACGCGGCGCCTTGGCCAGACTGCCTGACGCGGATTTGTCATTGGCCGGCGTTTCCGCGACCGCAGTGCGGCGCAGCACCGCTTTGATCCGCGCAGACAATTCGCGCATTTCAAACGGCTTGGTCAAATAATCATCCGCGCCCATT
>JAVEWI010000071.1:0-7553 GCA_034004625.1 Bdellovibrionales bacterium | reverse complement strand
GGCGCAATCCCCTGCATTTGTGGCAGGCGACCGCGGCAATATCAAAATTACCTATGCCGAAGATATTTCAATTGCCGAAGGCATCCTTGCCGCCGCGCATGGCGACATCCGCACGGGCAAGGGGTATGACGTGCATAAACTGGTTACGCCCGCGCATGACCTGCATAAACTGGTGATTGGCGGGATTGTTATTCCGCATGATAAATCTCTCGACGGGCATTCCGATGCGGACGTTGGCCTGCATGCTATTACAGATGCCATTTTGGGCGTGATTTGTGATGGCGATATTGGCATGCATTTCAGTCCCAAAGACGCCAGATGGAAAGGCGCCGACAGCGTTATGTTTTTGGAACATGCGGCTGATTTATTGGCGGCACAGGGCGGTATTTTGACGCATGTCGATCTGACCGTTATTTGTGAAATGCCCAAAATAGGCCCCCACCGCGACACAATGCGCGCGCGCATTGCCGATGTTTTGCGCATGCCCGTATCGCGTATCAGCGTCAAGGCAACCACGACCGAAGGCCTCGGCTTTACCGGACGTGGCGAAGGCATCGCGGCTGAAGCCGTTGTGACGGCAAGGCTGCCTTTTGGCACGCAGGATATTTTTTCAACCGCCGGAACATGCGGCAATCTTCTTAAAAATTCCGCAGTATAAGGAACCTGGTATGACAACGCACACCACCGACAATACCGCCATTACCACGCATAAGAAATTTGGCCTGTTGCCATTACCCGCAGGCACCAGTATGCGGAACCCGCATGTACTGATTGCTACATGGTTCGGTATCGGGCGTTTGCGCCCCGCGCCGGGAACACTGGGCACGCTGGGGGCTATTCCTTTTGGTTATGCCATAGCCTATTACACGGGGATTGCCGGTTTGATTGTTGCCGCGCTTTTGATGGTCTGGCTGGGTACAATCGCGGCTACTTACTACGGCAAGAAATCCGGAAAGAAAGACGACCAGAGCATTGTGGTTGATGAAGTCGCCGGCATGTGGATTGCTGCCATTCCGGCCGCGACATATCCGGAGCTTTGGCTGCTGGCATTTGTGCTGTTCCGTATTTTTGATATTTACAAGCCATGGCCTGCTTCGTATTTCGATAAACGCCCAGGTGGAGGCGGTTTTGATGTGATGATGGATGACGTTGTGGCGGGTATCTTCGCTTTCTTCGGCGTTTCTGCCGCCGCGCTCAGCGCCAGCATGTTGTGATCGCCATGTCATTTTTTCCCGTACATATTTCCGATTTGGCAACCGAAGTTCTGGCCGCCGCGCGCAGCAAGAAACTGCGCATTGTGACGGCTGAATCCTGCACCGGCGGATTGATCGGCGCGGCATTGACGGAAATTGCCGGATCATCTGACGTGGTGGATTGCGGCTTTACCAGCTATTCCTATGACGCCAAAGTAGCGCAGCTGGGTATTAACCGCGATGTTTTGGTAAAATCAGGCGCGGTCAGCGCGGATATCGCCTTGCAAATGGTCAAGGGGGCATTGGCCGGCGCATCCGCCGAAATAGCCATTTCCGCCACAGGCATTGCAGGCCCCGGTGGCGCCACGCCGGATAAGCCTGTGGGGCTTGTTTACATCGGCGTGGGGAACCGCGTGAATGGCCATGCGGATGCGGTCAAAAATATTTTCAGCGGCGACCGTTCTGCCGTACGCATGGCGACGGTTGAAAAAGCATTGCAGATGCTGAAACAGGAAATCGGCGCGATTTGATTTTTCGCGCAGGTTTTATGGGGCTGCGGTTTATTGAATATCGCCGCCGTAAATTTGCACGGCGCGGGTTTCAAATGCGTTGATCATTTTGACCAAGGCTTTGTGAAAAAACTGATCCACCAATTTTTCAAACAATTTGGATTCCAGCGAGAAATCGACATAAAAATCGACTTCGCATTGCCCTGCCCGCATGTTGGTGAATACCCATTTGTTTTGCAAATGGCGCATGGGGCCTTTTAAATACTCGACCTCGATGGCATGGGGGCGGATGTAATGCACGCGCGATGTAAAACGCTCGCGGAACATTTTATATCCCACGATGACATCCGCATTGACTTCATGCTTGCCGCGGCTGTTGACACGCGCGCCGATGCACCACGGCAAAAATTCCGGATATTTTTCAATATCCATCACCAGATCGAACAATTGTTCGGCTGTGTATGGTAATATCCGTTTTTCCTGATGCGAAGGCATGGGGCGCCTGTTACTTGCCCTGCGCCAGTTTTGCTTCGCGCGCGGCTTTCAATTTTTCGAAATCCGCATCCGCGTGATAAGACGAACGGGTCAAGGGCGATGCCGATACCATCAAGAAACCTTTGGCGCGGGCAATGGTTTCCAGCGATTTGAATTCGTCCGGCGTGACAAAGCGCTCGACCGCCGCGTGTTTGGTGGTGGGTTGCAAATACTGGCCGATGGTCAGAAAATCTACATCCGCCGCACGTAAATCGTCCATCACCTGCATGATTTCGGTTTTCGTTTCGCCAAGGCCGACCATGATGCCGGACTTTGTAAAAATCGTAGGGTCGATTTTTTTGACGCGGTTGAGCAATTCCAGCGACGTGAAATAACGCGAACCCGGACGAATGGTCGGGTACAAACGCGGCACGGTTTCAAGGTTGTGGTTAAACACATCCGGGCGCGCAGTTACAATCGCTTCGATGGCGCCTTGCTTGTCTTTGAAATCGGGGGTCAGAATTTCAACGGTGGTGCCGGGCGACAGACGGTGAATTTCGTTGATGGTTTTGACAAATTGCTCCGCCCCGCCATCTTCCAGATCGTCGCGGTCAACGGACGTTACCACAACGTGTTTCAGTCCCAGTTTTTGCACGCCGATTGCGACGCGGGCGGCTTCGAACGGATCAAGCTTGTCGGGAATACCCGTGGCAACGTTGCAAAAAGAGCAAGCACGCGTGCAGGTCGCGCCCAAAATCATAAAGGTCGCGTGTTTTTGTTTCCAGCATTCGCCGATGTTCGGGCATGCCGCTTCTTCGCAAACGGTAGCCAGTTTCAGGTTGCGCATCAATTTTGTGGTTTCGGCGTATTCAGGCGATGTCGGCGCTTTGACGCGGATCCATTCCGGCTTGCGCAGCACAGGCGTATCGGGCCGGTTGCGTTTCTCCGGATGCCGGTGTTCGGATTTTTTCTTGTCGCCTTGGGGCGCGCTGTTTTGTGTATCGTTTTCCATGGGATTCATTTTCCGTGCTTGACGCAGATCAATTTAGGGCTCTACCGCAAAACGGCAATATTTTTTTCGCGTAAAACACCGATTATTTGCATAATCAAGATGCTTTTGCGGGGGATGCGGCCTCCTGCCGTTGACGGAAGGCTGCCGCCAATCCCGTCATGGTATCAAAATGCCTGTCCGGCCCCGCCGCCAAAACGGCAGCCCGCGCGCGCTGCGTCATATGGCTGCCGCCCAGATAAGCCCAGACTTCCATGCCTGCGGCTTTGGCGCCGTGAATGCCATGAATGCCGTCTTCGATCACCAGACATTTTTCAGGCGGGGTGTTCAAACGTTTTGCCGCGTGCAGGAAAATATCCGGCGCGGGTTTGCCGTTGGGCACCATATCGGCGCTGTAAATATGTGCGCCGAAAAAATGCCGCAACTCTGTGACATCGAGGGTCAGGTGCAACCGCGCAAGCTCGCTACCCGATGCAACGGCAATCGATACGCCGCATGAATTCAAAAACGCCTGCACCCCTACCGTGGGTTTCAGGAATTTTTCGAATGCGGCATATTGTTCGGCTTTGTAGGCCTGTTCGTCAAAGCCGGAAAGATCAATACCCGTTTCATCGGAAATTTCCGCGCAAATGCGGCGGAAATTTTTCCCCATGAAACGGATAATGAAATCTTCCAGCGTCATTTGATACCCAAGCGCGGCGAACCGGTCGAGCATCACGCCGCAGGCAATCACTTCACTGTCAATCAGTACGCCGTCGCAGTCCCAGATAATCGCAGAAAAAGTCGCCATAATTTACGGGCAACCGCCTGCTTGATGCGCGCTCAGCACAACGCCTTGCAGGTGCTCGATAAACTGGCCTTCGATGCTTTTTTCTTCGCGGGCGATTTCAACGATCTTGTCTTGCAATTCGTCCACTTGCTGTTGCAAATCCGCTTCCGGTGCAACAATGGCTGGCGTTTTTTCTGCTTTTGCCAGGGCAACGCACACAGCAACGTTTTTGCTGTATGCCGTCCATGCAAAGAACGATACAGCAGCGAACAATGCCAGCGCGATCAGGCGGCACAGGATTTTGCCGCAGCATTTTGCTTTGCCGCAACCGCAGTTTTTGTTGCCGCAGCCGCAAGAGCCTTTGGTATCGCAGCACGCGCCGGTTTTTGCTTCTGCCGCTTTGTTGCCGCCGCAGCAGCCGTTTTGTGTTTCGTTTGTCATTAGATATGTATCGCCTTTCCGTAGGCATCAAGCACGGATTCGTGCATGGCCTCGCTAATGGTGGGGTGCGGGAAAATAGTATGCATTAAATCAAGTTCCGTCGTTTCCATGGTTTTGCCGACAACATAACCCTGGATCATTTCTGTAACTTCGGGGCCAACCATATGCGCGCCCAAAAGTTCGCCGGTTTTTGCATCAAAGACGGTTTTGATCAAACCGTCGGTTTCGCCGAGCGCCACAGCCTTGCCGTTGCCGATGAAGGGGAAACGGCCGACTTTGACGCTATACCCCTGCTCTTTCGCTTTGGCTTCCGTCAATCCGACCGAAGCCACTTGCGGCGTGCAATATGTGCAGCCGGGAATGTTTTCGCGTTTCATCGGATGCACGTCGGGCAGGCCTTTGATTTTTTCAATGCAGATTACGCCTTCATGGCTGGCTTTATGCGCCAGCCACGGGCCGGGCACGCAATCGCCAATGGCATATACGCCGGGCTCGTCCGTTTGCAGCCATTCGTTGACAACGATATGCCCGCGGTCGAGTTTGATTTTGGTATTTTCAACGCCGATGTTTTCGGTATTGGCCACAATGCCAACGGCGGAAATAACACGTTCGACCTTGATCTGTTCTGTCTTGCCGTTTGTGTCGACATGGACGGTGACGTCATTCGCTCCGCGGTCGAGTTTGACAACTTTCGCGCCGGTCAAAATCTTCATGCCCTGTTTTTCAAACTGTTTGCGGGCGATGGTGGAAATTTCGGCATCCTCCACCGGCATGACACGGTCCATGACTTCGACCACCGTCACATCCGCGCCCAATTGGCGGTAGAAACTGGCGAATTCAATACCAATAGCGCCGGAGCCGACAACCAAAACCGATTTCGGCATGGCTTCGGGATTCATCGCTTCTTTATACGTCCATACCAGTTTGCCGTCAGGCTCGAGCCCCGGCAAAACGCGCGCGCGTGCGCCGGTGGCCAGAACGATATGTTTTGCCGCAACGGTTGCAACCGATTTGCCGTCTTTGGATACGTCCAGACGTCCCTTGCCCAGCAATTTGCCGTGGCCGTCAAAAACGGTGACTTTGTTTTTTTTCATCAGGTGCTTGATGCCGCCGGACAATTGTCCTGCAACTTTGCGTGACCGTTCGATGATTTTCTTGAAATCGAAACTGTAACTGTCGATTTTGAAACCGTATTGATCCGCATGTTGCAGCAGGCTGTTGATTTCCGCCGAACGCAGCAAAGCCTTGGTCGGGATGCAGCCCCAGTTCAGGCAGATGCCGCCCAGATGTTCACGTTCCACCAGCGCGGTATTGAACCCCAGCTGCGCCGCGCGAATAGCCGCGACATAGCCGCCGGGCCCGCCGCCCACAATAACGACGTCGAAAGATTGATCGGACATTTACACACCTCAATATACCGGCATACCGCCGCGTAAAAATTACAGCAGAAGGCCCATCGGGTTTTCGATCAGCTTTTTGAAAACCTGCAGGTATTCCGCGCCAACCGCACCGTCAATGGCGCGGTGGTCGAAAGACGCCGTGACTGTCATGACATTGGCGACAGCCATCTGGCCATTTTTCACAACCACGCGTTCCTGTCCCGCGCCCACAGCCAGAATGGCGGCCTGCGGCGGGTTGATGATGGCGGAAAACTGGTTGATGCCGAACATGCCAAGGTTGGAAACGGAAATTGTCCCGCCCTGGAATTCCTGCGGTTTCAGTTTGCCTTCGCGTGCGCGCAGGCCGAGGTCTTTCATTTCAGACGAAATAACCTTCAGGCTTTTGTTAGCGGCATTCACAATAATCGGCGTGATCAAACCGTTCGGCGTTGCCACGGCAACGGATACATCCGCACGCGTGTATTGCACGATATTGTCATCCGTCCACGACACATTCGCGCCGGGGAATTTTTCAAGCGCGACAGCCGTTGCCTTGATGATGAAATCATTCACCGAGATTTTCAGGCCGTCCATGCTGTCATTCAACTGTTTGCGCAGTGCGAGCAACGCATCCAGTTCGCAATCCACCGTCAAATAGAAATGCGGCACGGTTTGTTTGGATTCAGACAAACGGCGGGCAATGACTTTACGCACGCCCGAATTGGGCGCCAGCGTATAGGGTATGCCGTAAGCATCCGCCAAAGCTTGCGCATTGACCGAAGATTGCGCGGGAGCAAAAGAGCCGGAGGATGCAGCCGCCTTGGGCGCCGCGGCGCCTGCGGGGGCTTTGTCCAGATCGGATTTTACAATGCGTCCGTGCGGGCCGGAGCCTTTGATCGCAGAAAGGTCGATGCCTTTTTCCTTGGCGATGCGTTTTGCAAGCGGGCTTGCAAATACACGGCCAGCGGATTTCGCCTGCGCGGGCGTGGCAAGGGCCATGCTGGGCGCGGGTTTGGCGGATTCTGCTGTGGGCTGGTTTGCCGGTGTTACCGTTTTGGGTGCAGCAGCGGCAGGTGCCGGTGCGGCGGCGGTGTTCAATGCCGAAGCATCTTCGCCCTCTTCCAGCAGCATGGCGATCAGGCTGTTGACCTTTACGCCATCGGTGCCGGCGGGAACGACGATTTTCGCCAGAACGCCTTCGTCCACGGCTTCGACTTCCATCGTTGCCTTGTCGGTTTCGATTTCGGCGATGACATCGCCGGCTTTGACTTTATCGCCTTCGTTCTTGACCCATTTGGCAAGTTTGCCTTCGGTCATGGTCGGCGACAGTGCGGGCATCAATACGTTATGCGGCATAGGTCACCTTTTTCACGGCGTCGATAATATCGTTTTCCCACGGCAGGGCCAGACGTTCCAGATTGGCGGCATAGGGCATGGGCACGTCGGCGCCATGCACACGCACCACCGGCGCATCCAGATAATCGAAACATTGTTCCATCATGACAGCCGCCATTTCGGAACCCATACCGGCATAGGGCCAGCCTTCTTCGACCGAAATCAGACGGTTGGTTTTCTTCACGCTTTCAACAATCGTGGCGGTATCCAGCGGACGCAGCGTGCGCAGGTTGATAACCTCCGCGCTGATGCCCTGCTCCGCCAGTTTGTCGGCGGCTTGCAACGCGACGCCCACCATGCGGCTGAATGCCGTAATGGTGACATCGGTACCGGCGCGTTCAATTTTCGCCTTGCCGATCGGCAAAACAAAATCGGGGTCCGCGG
>JAVEWI010000070.1:0-7591 GCA_034004625.1 Bdellovibrionales bacterium | reverse complement strand
GCGTGACGAATTTTATGCTGGTACGTTTCGGCGACAATGCCGAACAGATCCGTCTGGGGCTGAAAGAACAGGGGATTTATATCCGCCAGATGGGCGCCTATAACCTGCCCGACCATTTGCGCATTACCATTGGCACGCGCGATAACAACGCGCGGCTGCTGTCTGCCTTGCGTCAATTGGTATAAATCCAAAATAAAAAAACAGCCCCTGTGATGCAGGGGCTGTTTTTTTATGTTCGCGGCGTCTGTATTAACGGCGCTGCTGCATATTGGGCACCAAGGCTTGTCCGTTGCGTTTCTTGCTCTGGATTTCGGCATAGGTGCGTTCGATGGCAAGGAAACGTTCAACCGATGTCGGGTGCGATGTGCGGGTATTGATGGCGCGGGCGTTTTCCGCCCCCATGCGGCGCCAGAAATTGGCGACGCTTGCGGCGCTGAACCCTGCACGTTCCATGAAATACATGCCGACATAATCCGCTTCTTGTTCAAAAGCGACAGAATGCTGCTGTATCGCCATCTGTCCGCCCATTTGCGTGGCAACGCCGCCGGTGCTGACGCCCGCTGCGGCGAGCAAGCTGTCAATCGCCAATCCGCCGATGGAGCCCACCGTGGCGTTCTGGCGCATTTTGTCGATATGGCGCATGGCGTTATGGCCCAGTTCATGCGCAATCACCAGCGCCAGTTCGTTGTCGTTTTCGGAAAAACGCACAATACCGCGTGAAATCACGATTTTTTGACCATCGGCATAGGCGTTGATGTCGTTGCTGTTGCTGTCGAGGATCACGGGGTAATTGCATCCTTCGACCGGTTGCATCACCGTGCTCATGGCGCGGCCGCCGCGTTCAAACACGACTTCGACCGGACGCAGGCCGGATTGTTTGACCAGGTTTTCGGCAATGGTGGATGCCTGCGCATTCGCGGGCAGGTTTTGGCCGTTGATGGCAATCAGGATGTCACCGCTGCGCAGGCCTGCCCTGGCAGCGGGGCCATTGCGCACGACATCGCGCAGGGTCAAGCGGGGGCCAAGGTTATAGGCCTGCCGCGCGATGGTTTGTGATGCGCCTTTCAGGCTGCCGACGTTCCAGACTGTCGCGCCCACGCTGGGCGCTGTTTTCGGGCGGCAAAATTCGGCATTGGCGACCAGAATGGGATAGGCAAGGTTGAAAATGCGCCCGCTGTCCGTCACATGGCGTTCGAAAACGAGGCTTTGCTGTTTCAGCGTTTCTTGCTGGATTTCCGCGCGGTTGCTTTGCGGCGGGGCGGTCACGGGGCCGGCACAGGCCGCCAGCGACAACAGGGCGCAGGCCGACATCAACATCCGCGCCGGACGGGCAAAAACAAAAGCCATTGAAAATTTCTCCGCTGTGAAACGCTGCTACATTTGAAAGTGAGGATTCTGCCGGGGCAAAATCTTGCGGGTATTCTAGGCAAGAAGCGGATGAATTGAAATACAAACCGCCAGATGCTAGAAAATATCCGTCAAACGACAACAGCGGGGCCGTTTATAGGGTTCCGTCTTTTTTGAAAGGATTTGGGCATGAGCATCAAGATCGCTGAAATCAACCGCGCCAAGGGTGCCGCTTTTCTGGAAGAAAACAAAAAACAGCCGGATGTGCAGGAAACGCAAAGCGGTTTGCAGTACAAGATTCTTGAACAGGGGGATGATACGCGCCCTGCCGCAACCGATATGGTGACGGTGCATTACAGCGGCACCACCATTGACGGCGCCGAATTTGACAGCTCGCACACGCGCGGCATGCCCGCGACTTTTCCGCTGGATAACGTGATTGCCGGCTGGACGGAGGGATTGCAATTGATCGGGCAGGGCGGGCGCGTGATGCTTTATATCCCGTCCGAACTTGCCTATGGCGACCGCAGCCCCAGCACAAAAATCCGCCCCGGTTCGACATTGATATTCGATGTCGCCCTGTTGGATGTGACGCGAGTTTAACTACGCGTTTATTTACGCATTAAAAGACGGTCGAGCTGATTGGCGAAAAGGTTTTTTTCGCGTGCGCCGAAACTGCTGCTGCCGCCGGTATCTATGCCGCTGCCACGCAGCGAATCCATAAAATCGCGCATGCCCAATATTTGTTTGATGTTATCGCGGTCGTATAATTTGCCGCGCGGGTCGAGGGCGAGGGCGCCTTTTTCCACTACCCGCGCCGCAAGGGGGATGTCCGCGGTAATCACCAGATCGCCCGCCTGGCAGCGCAGGCATATTTCATCGTCGGCCACATCGGGGCCCGGCGGCACTTGCACCAAAGCAATAAAGGGCGACGGCGGTACGGCAATGCGTTGATTGGTGATGCAGGTCAGGGCGGTTTGCGTGCGGTCTGCCGACCGGAACAGGATTTCTTTTATCCCCTTGGGGCAGGCATCGGCATCAACCCATATGTGCATTGCGGTGAACCTTGCGCGGGGAAATAAAGCGTGGATACGGAAAAAATGGCGCGCCCGGCGGGATTCGAACCCACAACCTTTAGCTTCGGAGGCCAACACTCTATCCAGTTGAGCTACGGGCGCCTGTAAAACATCCGGATGATTGTGTCCGGTTTCGCCTTTTATCCTTTCTTGTGTGCGGCCTGTCAATCACAATATAAAGAAGGACAAGTTCAAGGTCTTGAAAAGAAAGGGCTTTGATAAAAGAAACGCAGCCGTCCCCTTGTATTTACAGGATTATTTATCATAAACGCCAGAAAGCGGTTGACACAGCGGCCTGTCGGGCCCTATACACCTAGGTCTTGAATATTCAGATTCTACTATTCCGCATGGAGACCGACTGTGAAACGTACTTATCAACCCAGCAAGCTGGTTCGTAAACGCCGCCATGGCTTCCGCACCCGCATGGCAACCCGCAACGGCCAAAAAGTTTTGGCTGCGCGCCGCGCCAAAGGCCGCAAGCGCCTGTCCGCCTAATTAACGGGGACTACTCCTGTTATGTGCGCGGGCGTGCCGACATTGAAAACGTCGCATGACTTTCGCCGCATCGCACAGACGGGGCAAAAGTGGGTGACGCCCGCTTTTATCATGCAAATTTCGAAAAACGGCAATACCGGCTTTCGGCTCGGCCTTACGGTCAGTCGCAAGGTCGGTAATGCCGTTGTGCGCAACCGCGCCAAACGCCGCCTGCGTGAAGCAGTGCGGCTTTATTTGCAGCAATATAATATCCCGCAAGACAGCGCAGAGCCGTTACACGGCATTGAAATCGTGCTGATCGGCCGTACGGCGGCGGCGGATATTGATTTCGTGAAATTGCAAAAAGACCTGCGCTGGGCTTTGAAATCGCTCGGCGTTATAACGCCTGCCGCCCCGGAAGCCAAAGGCCCCTGACGGATCATGGGCATCCTGTCAAAAATCCTGCTGCTGCTGATACGCGGTTATCAATTAACACTGTCTGCGTTTATGGGAAAACAATGCCGGTTTTATCCCAGCTGTTCGCATTACGCCATGGACGCCATCCGCCATTACGGGGCGCTGCGCGGCGGGTGGATGGGCATGCGGCGTATTTTGCGTTGTCATCCATGGAACCCTGGCGGGTATGACCCCCTTCCTGTGCCGGAGGATGCTTCTTTGCCAGAAAAAGGCAAGTTTTGCTCTGAAAACCGCTGCGACTGTGCTACAGATGCGGCCCAAGCCAAAAATACCGGCGCGGCGTCTTCCGGCATATCGCCGCCACAGCCGCCAACCACATCCGTTTGAATATACATACTTCCAAGAGACCTTAAGGATTACCGCAACATGAGAAAACAGTTTGACCCGCATGAGGCAGATGACCGCGCCCGCTTGATGATTGCGGTTGTGATTTCGCTCGCCATTTTCCTCGGGTTCTACTTTTTTGTTGAAAAACCGAAAATGGAAGAACGCCGCGTGATTGCCGAAAAGGCGCTGCGCGATGCGGACAGCAAAGCCGCAGTTGCCAAGGTCGAAGATGTTGACCTGTCCCGCACGGAAGTGCTGGAACATTCGGGCGAGCGTATCCAGATCCGCGGCGCGCGGGTTTTCGGCAGCCTTGCGCTTAAAGGTGCGCGTCTTGATGACCTGTCGCTGGAAGATCATTACCAGACATTGGCGCGTGAAGAAAAAGTCGCCTTGCTGACGCCCACGGGCACGCAGCATTCTTTTTATGTGGAACATGGCTGGCTTGCGACACGCAGCGGCGTTGATTTGCCGGATGCCAATACAGTCTGGGCTTTGGCGCCCGAAAGCGCGCGCGAAATCACCAGCGGCGGCCAGCCTGTGGTGCTGACGTGGAATAACGGTGCAGGGCTTTCTTTCCGCCGCAGTTTCCAGCTGGACGAAAATTTCCTTTTCACGGTCAGTCAGAGCGTCACCAACAATACGGGCAGCGCGATTGACCTGAACCCTTATGAAATGGTGGCGCGTCATGGCAAGGCCGTGGATTACACCGGCATGTTTGTTTTGCACGAAGGCCCCGTGGGCGTGATGGGCAAAGAGGGGATTGAGCCCAGCTATAAAGACCTCGAAAAAGGCGAAAAGATCGAATACGAGAATACGTCCGGCTGGCTGGCCTTGACGGATAAATACTGGATGGTGGCTTTGCTGCCCCAGCCGGATGCACGGTTTAATGCCCGCATGATCGGCACGCGCGCCGGAAACGACAAATTCATTTATCAATCCGACATCGTCGGTGAACGCCGCAGCATCGCCGCGGGCGAAACGGCGGAAATCACCAGTTATGTCTATGCCGGTGTCAAAAGCCTGCCGGTTATCAAAAATTACGAAGACACCTATCATTTCCGCAATCTGGAATACGGCATTGATTTTGGTATGTGGCATTTGCTGACCAAACCTTTGTTCATGCTGCTGCATTGGCTTGGCGATGTTTCGGGCAGTATCGCCGCGGCGATTTTGCTGCTGACGGTTGTCGTGCGTCTCTGCCTGTTCCCGCTGACCAATAAATCTTTCCGTTCCATGGCGAAGATGCGCGTGCTGGCCCCGCAGATGAAAGAGCTGCAGGAACAATACAAATCCGACCGCGCGGGTTTGCAGATGGCGATCATGGAGCTTTATAAAAAAGAAGACGTGAACCCGTTGTCAGGCTGCTGGCCGATGTTGCTGCAAATCCCGATCATGTTCTCGCTTTACAAAGTCATCCTGATTTCGGTCGAATTGCGCCATGCGCCGTTCTGGGGCTGGGTGCAGGATATGTCGGCGCCTGATCCGACCACGATTTTCAACCTTTTCGGTCTGATCGATTGGGATCCGCCGCGCGTATTGATGTTTGGCGCATGGCCTTTGCTGTTCCTGCTGTCGATGGTGCAGCTGCAACGCATCAGCCCGCCGATTACGGATCCGATGCAGGAACGCCTGCACGCCTGGATGCCATATATTTTCAGTGTGCTTTTGGCGCATTTCGCGGCAGGTCTGGTCATTTACTGGACGTGGTCGAACTGCCTGACGATTTTGCAGCAGTTCTACATCCTGAAAAAAGTAGGTAAAGAGGATACGTCCTTGCTGCGCGGGCATAGCGGCCGCCGCAAGAAAAAGGCAGCGCCAAAGGGCGCAGCCGATGTGATCGATGCAGAGGCTGTCGAAATTGACGCTGGCACGCCGGGGGAAAAGAAACCCAAAGGCAAAGGCCGTGGCAAAGGAAAAGGCAAAGGCAAATGACGGACGACGTTCAAAGCGGCAGCGAAGATGGCTTCATGCTTGATGCCGAAACGCTCAAGGATGCGGAGAAGATTTTTCGCCGCGAATGCCGTTTTGTTGCCGGTGCAGACAGCTTTGCCCGCATCCCGCCATCGCATCTGGCCGAAGTTGCTTTTGCCGGACGCTCCAACGTCGGCAAATCCAGCCTGATCAACGCGCTGACCGGGCGCAAGAACCTTGCACGTTCGTCCAATACGCCGGGCCGTACGCAGCAAATCAACTTCTTCAACCTTGATGATGTTTTGCAATTGGCGGATTTGCCGGGCTACGGCTATGCCAAGGCGACGCGTTCAAAAGTGCACGCCTGGAACACCATGGTCAGCCAGTATTTGAAAACGCGCAATAACCTGAAGCGTCTTTTTGTTTTGATTGATGCCCGCCACGGTTTGCTGGCGGCGGATTTCAAGGCGCTGGATATTATTGACGGCGCGGGCATGCCCTATATCGGCGTTTTGACCAAGGCCGATAAAATCAAACGGGCTGAATTGGAAGATGTGAAGGCGCGCGTCGAGGAAGTGATGAAAACCCGCAAAACGTCCTTCCCGCGGGTTTACACGACCAGCGCGGAAAAGGGCTGGGGCATTCCTGAATTGCGTGCGATTGTACTGCAAGCCTGATTTACGTAACGCTTGAGAGTGCTTTGAACGCAGAGGCTTCTTTTTAATTGTCATAATTTAAAAAGGACGCTTTTTGCCTTGCTGAGCGTGTCAGGCAGCCCGGCGGAATGTTTAAATCCCTGCGAGAGGCCGTAAACCAACCGTTTTACGCTGCGGTGCGGGCAGGGGGCACAGGTCTTGCGGCTATTATAACTCCTTCATAAATAAGCGCGGTTTCCCAAATTACGGGAATGAAATTTTGTTTATCCCCGCTTCAATTTCCTGTTTTTAAGTGGTATATCATCAAAAACCCCGCGGGCAGACTCGGCTGCGCGGTCTTCCTTTCATTAACGCATGCGCAATTTCTATCCCGCGTATGTGCGCAACGGATCAGGTATCATGACGACAACACGCCTTCTTTCTTTCTTCTCCAGCCGCTATCACGCGCTCGCCGCCGCCGGTTTTGCCGCGCTGTCGTTTGCCGCCCCCGCTGCAGCAGAAACAACGGATGCCTTGCCCGTAATCGGCGCGCCCAAAAACTGGGAATTGGGTTTTCAGCCCTCCGCATCGCCGGTCAAACATGAAATGGTCTGGTTCCACAACCATTTGCTGCTGCCCGTTATCACGGTCATTTCGATTTTGGTGATCCTGCTGCTGGCTTATGTCACGATCCGCTTTAACGCGAAATCGAACCCGACGCCGTCCAAAACCACGCATAACACCATGCTGGAATTCATCTGGACGCTGGTGCCGGTTATTATTCTGGTCATTATCGTTGTGCCTTCGCTGCGTCTTTTGTATCTGGGCGACAAGACATCCGATGCGGAAATGACGCTGAACATCAAAGGATACCAGTGGTATTGGGGTTATTCCTATCCCGACCATGGCGATGTGGAATTCAATTCCTATATGGTGCCTGAAGCCGATTTGAAAGCGCATCAGGTACGCCTGCTGTCCACGGACAATCCGGTTGTTTTGCCGGTGGATACAAACATCCGCCTGCTGGTGACCGCGAATGACGTGATCCACTCTTTCGCACTGCCTGCCATGGGCGTTAAAATTGACGCCGTACCGGGCCGCACCAACGAAACATGGACGCGCATTGAAAAAGAAGGCGTCTATTTCGGCCAGTGTTCCGAAATTTGCGGCATCAACCACGCCTTCATGCCGATTGAAATCCATGCGGTTTCCAAAGAAGCCTTTGCAAAATGGATTGCCGCGCAGGGCGGTAAGATGCCCGAACAAATCGCCGCCGAAGAAGCCGCCGCCGTTCAAGCCGCCACGCCCGCAGCAGAAGCCGTAGAAGCACCTGCTGTTGACGCC
>JAVEWI010000069.1:0-7635 GCA_034004625.1 Bdellovibrionales bacterium | reverse complement strand
GATGCGGAAATTTCTTTTTCAGCCATCGGTCCAGCCGCTGCCCGTCATCGTGTTCGTCAACCGTGATAATATTTTGTTGTTCGGTCATTGCCGTTTCCTTTTTTTACGCGCCGTTTTTGTCGCGGCGCAGCTTGTCCCAATACTCGATACGTTTTTTCAATTCGCGTTCAAACCCGCGTTCGACCGGCGCATAAAAACGCTGGCGCGGCATGGCTTCGGGGAAATAGTTCTGGCCTGAAAACCCATCTGCCGTATCGTGGTCGTAATTATAATCACGCCCGTATCCGATTTCTTTCATCAGTTTTGTGGGCGCGTTCAAAATATGCGCGGGCGGCATCAGCGATCCGGTTTCCGCCGCCATGACCTTTGCCGCTTTATAGGCGACATAGGCCGCGTTGGATTTTGGCGCGGTTGCCAGATATACCAAAGCCTGCGCCAAAGCCAATTCCCCCTCGGGGCTGCCAAGGCGTTCGTAGGTATCCCATGCGCCCAGCGTGATTTGCATCGCCTGCGGGTCGGCAAGGCCGATGTCTTCGACCGCCATGCGCACCATGCGGCGCGCGATATAACGCGGATCTTCGCCCCCGCCCAGCATGCGGCAAAACCAATAAAGCGCCGCATCCGCATCCGACCCGCGCACTGATTTATGCAGCGCGCTGATCAGGTTATAATGCCCGTCGTCTTTTTTATCGTAAAGCGGCGCGCGTTTTTGCACGAGCTTTGTCAGCTCCGCCACATCAAGCGCGCCTTTTTTCTGCACCTGAAAAACCTGTTCGGCCAACCCCAGCAAATAACGCCCGTCACCATCCGCCATATTCACCAGCGCGGTGCGCGATTCCGGCATCAAAGGCAAGGGACGGTTCAATTGATTTTCCGCCCGCAGCAACAGCGTTTCAAGCGCGTCTGTTTCCAGGCGTTTCAAAACCATCACCTGACACCGCGACAGCAAAGCGGCATTCAGCTCGAACGACGGGTTTTCGGTTGTGGCGCCGACCAGAACAATGGTGCCGTCTTCCACATGCGGCAAGAAAGCGTCCTGCTGCGATTTGTTGAAACGGTGGATTTCATCGACAAATAACAGCGTGCCGCGCCCCATGCGGAGGCGATGCACGGCGCTGTCAAAAACCTTGCGCAGGTCGGCAACGCCGGTGAAAATTGCCGATATGGCTTCGAAATGCAAATCCGTATGCTGCGCCAAAAGCCGCGCCAGCGTTGTCTTGCCACAACCGGGCGGGCCCCAGAAAACAATCGACGACATGCGCCCCGCATCAATCATACGGCGCAGCGGCGCGTCGGCTTCGCGCAGCAGGTGGTCTTGCCCCACAACATCATCCACACTTTGCGGACGCAGCAAATCAGCCAAAGGGCGCGGCGCGTTTTTTGCCTGATTTTCGGCGGTATCCGGAGGTATGTCGAAAAGCCCGCTCACAACGTCACCAGTAAATTCATGGCCTGCGCCCCGCGGCGCAATTGCACCTGCCACCGCCGGATTTTGGTGGATGCGCCCAGCGCTTCTTTGAGCTGCGCGACCGCCGCAATATCGGCGCCATTCAGCACCAGAATAATATCCCCGCGGCGCAGCCCCATGCGGGCGGCAGGACTGCCTTGCGCCACATCCACAACCACAACGCCCGTCATATCATCCGCCATGCCCATTTCATCGGCCAGCGCGGGCGACAGGTTGGCGAAGGCGCCGCCCGATAAAGGGCTGCCGTCCTTGATTTCCGTTAGCTGCCGCGGCGGCACTTCGGGTGCAACCTCCGCATTTATCGTGACTTTGAACGATTTCCCGCCACGCGACAGCATCATGTTGACAGCACTGCCCATGGGGATGGTAGCAAGGCGGAATTTCAATGCTTCCGGATCCTGAATATCATGGCCGTTAAGGCTGAGGATCACATCGCCCACACGCACGCCGGCTTTTGCTGCGGGGCCTTGCGGATGCACACGGTTAATCAGCGCGCCACGCGCACGGGTCAAACCGAGAGAGCCTAACATATCGGACGTTACGGGCTGCCCCGCAAGGCCGATCCACGGGCGCACAAAACGGCCACCACGGCGCGAGGCATCAATGACCGTGCGCAGCATATTGGCAGGCACGGCAAAACCAATCCCCAGCGATCCGCCATCGCGGCTGTAGATCAGCGTATTAATACCGATCAAGCGGCCTTGCAAATCGACCAGCGCCCCGCCCGAATTACCAGGGTTGATGGCGGCATCGGTTTGAATAAAATAACGGTAATCAAGCGCCCCCATACCGGTGCGTGCCGTTGCGGAAACAATACCGCTGGTCACCGTTTGGCCAAAACCAAATGGATTGCCGATTGCCAAAACCAGGTCACCGACTTCAATCGCATCACTATCTGCCAGTGGCAACGCGCTCAATACTTCACCTTGAGGATTAATGCGCAGGATAGCCAGATCTGTTTTTTCATCCACCAATACTTTTTCAGCATCGAATTCGCGCCCGTCTTGCAATACGACCGTGATTTCGGTCGCCCCTTTGATAACGTGGGTATTGGTCGCAATCGTTCCCGCACTGTCCACGATAACACCGGAGCCAAGAGAGCTTTCCACCCTCTCCTGCACCGGCCCGCCGCCAAAGCCATGGCCGAAAAACTGGTTAAAAAACGGATCGTTGAAAAACGGGCTGATCACACGCATGCGGTCACGCACGACACGCTTGGCATAGATATTAACAACAGCGGGACTGGTTTTTTTAACCAGCGGCGCAAAGCTGGACTGTATTTCCGCGCGCGATTGCGGCACGGTTTGCGCCTGTGCAGGATGCGCCAAACAGACAAGTATCACCGCAAACATGAACACGATTTTTTTCATTTACAATTCCTCCCGCCCATAAGCGTTTTCCGGCGGATGAACGCGCAAGTTTCCGTCAAGGCGCCTCCGGCATACAGCGCCTTTATAGCACAGCCTCAAGGGGTTTGTCGTGCTGCACGAGGCTTTACCGCAAAAAGCGGCAAAAGGCGCTGCAAGGGGCCTCCGAGACGTTTTATGAGACCTATGAGAAGAAGCTCACCGCACTGGTTACCGCGCCGCACATCACCACCCGCGTATCGTCGAACAGAAAAAGGGCGGGTTAATCCCCGCCCTTTTTCTTGTCAAAGTAGAGAACCGGAAGATTAACCGGCTGCTACTTTTTTCTTTTTCGGCTTGGCGGAGGTTTTTACCGGCTCGCCAGCTTCGTGGGCAGCTTTCATTGCATCTGCAACGTCTTGCTGGCCGCTGTCTTTGCCTTTCGCGCTGCGATCGCGGTCAACCAGTTCGATAACGGCGCGGGGCGCGTTATCGCCATAGCGGAAGCCGGCTTTCAGTACGCGGGTGTAACCACCGTTGCGGTCTGCGTAACGTTCGCCCAGAACATCGAACAGTTTTTTGACTTGCGTTTCATCGCGCAGGCGGGACATCGCCAGACGACGGTTGGCAAGGCCACCTTTTTTACCGAGAGTGATGAGGCGGTCAACAAAGCTGCGCAGCTCTTTCGCCTTCGGCAGGGTGGTCACGATCTGTTCGTGCTTGATCAGAGCCGCAGCCATGTTTGCGAACATCGCACGACGGTGTTGAGATTTTACGCCGAGTTTACGGCCTGCATTACCATGACGCATGATTACGTCTCCTTTTTTACGTTACGCTTCACGCATGAAGCGGATTGTGATTGCGTATACCCTGTAAAGCCCAGCAGTACCGCAGCGGGGAACCTCCCCTCCCTTGCCCGAACAACCGGTCAAGGGTTAGTCCTTGAAATCCCCGATCAGAACGGCTCTTCGAGCTTACGTGCGAGGTCTTCGATATTTTCCGGCGGCCAACCTTCGACTTTCATGCCGAGGTGCAGACCCATGTTCGTCAGCACTTCTTTGATCTCGTTCAAAGATTTGCGGCCGAAGTTGGGGGTGCGCAGCATGTCTGCTTCGGTTTTCTGGACCAGGTCACCGATGTAAACGATGTTGTCGTTTTTCAGGCAGTTTGCCGAACGAACGGACAGTTCGAGTTCTTCGACCTTGCGCAGCAGATGACGGCTGAACGGCAGTTCGTCTTTCGCTTCTTCTTTGGCAACCGCAGTCGGCTCCTGGAAGTTGACGAAAGCTTGCAGCTGATCTTGCAGGATGCGCGCGGCATAGGCCACAGCATCTTCGGGACGCACGGTGCCGTTGGTTTCGAGGTCAAGCGTCAGCTTGTCGTAGTCGGTAATCTGCCCCACGCGGGTGTCTTCTACTTTGTAGGAAACTTTGCGTACGGGAGAGAAAATGCTGTCCACCGGAATGATGCCAATGGGGGCATCTTCGTGGCGGTTTTGCGCAGCAGGGCGATAGCCTTTGCCGGTGGAAACCGTCAGCTCCATGCCGAGTTTCACTTTATCGCCCAGCGTGCAGATAACCAGATCAGGGTTGACGATTTCAACGTCAGCCGTCTGTTCGATCATCGCTGCGGTTACTTCGCAGGGACCTTCTGCATTCAGGCGCAGCTTTTTGTTGCCTTCCGCATGCATACGGATCGACAGGCCTTTAATGTTCAAAACGATATCGGTTACGTCTTCGCGGACGCCGGGAATGGACGAGAACTCGTGCAGAACGCCGTCGATGCGGATCGCGGTTACTGCCGCGCCTTGCAGCGAAGACAGCAGAACGCGGCGCAGCGCGTTGCCGAGCGTCAGGCCATAGCCACGCTCGAGCGGCTCGACAACGATGGTGCCGAAACGACCGGGGTCTTTGTTGGTGCTGACGTCAACGCGGTTCGGTTTAATCAGCTCTTGCCAGTTTTTCTGTATCAAGATACGCCTCTTTGCCTGAAAGTGTGAAACGGAAGTTCGCCAAAAACCGGTACGCGCCCCCGGGAGAAGGCGCGTGACCGAGTTCGGTATATTATACGCGGCGACGTTTGCGCGGGCGGCAGCCGTTGTGCGGAACCGGCGTAATGTCCTGGATGGACGAAATGCCGAAACCGACAGCCTGCAAAGCGCGCAGTGCGGATTCACGACCCGAACCCGGGCCTTTCACCAGAACTTCCAGCGTTTTCATGCCGTGTTCTTTTGCTTTTTTACCGGCATCTTCCGCCGTAACCTGCGCCGCATAAGGCGTAGATTTGCGAGAGCCTTTAAAGCCCAGATGACCAGCAGAAGACCAGGAAATGGTATTGCCCTGTGCATCTGCGATCGTCACGATCGTGTTGTTGAACGTGGAGTTAACATGCGCAACGCCAGCGGAAATGTTTTTCCGCTCCTTTTTGCGCATTCTGGCTTTGTCGTCTTTTTGTGCTTTTGCCATTTATTTTGTGTCCTTCAGGGCGCTAATTATTTCTTGGCGATTTTCTTGCCGGCGATCGTCTTGCGCGGACCTTTGCGCGTACGCGCATTGGTACGGGTACGCTGACCACGCACAGGCAAGCCCTTACGGTGACGCAGACCACGATAGCAGCCCAGATCCATCAGACGTTTAATCGTCATGGCGATGTCGCGGCGCAGTTCACCTTCGACTTTGTAGTTCGCCTTGATTTCGTCACGGATGCGGTTCAGCTGATCTTCGGTCAGCGCATTAACGCGCGTGTGCCACGCAACGTTTGCCGCCTCGAGAATCTTGTTGGCGCTTGTGCGGCCAATGCCATGAATGTAAGTCAGCGCAATGCCGACAACTTTTTCCGTAGGTATATTGACACCTTCGATACGTGCCACGCTTTGTCTCCCGGGTTAGATAAATAAAAATTGCCCTGCTCCATTAAAGAGCAAAGCTCGCGCATTATAGGGGCCTCAAAACAAACGTCAACACGATATTTACCCTATTTCAGGTAAAAACGACGTTTTTTAAAAACCCCGCCTTTTTACAGGCAAAATCAACCCATTTTAGGGGGTTGAGGCTTGTCACAGACCTTGCCGGGGCACAAAACAGCTTCGATTTCCGCTGTTACAGAGGCCATATCGGCCATGCCATCGACAGTTTTCAGGACTCCGAGTCTCTCGTAAAACGGGAGAATCGGCGCCGTCTGGCTGTGGTAGGTTTCAAGGCGGCTGCGCACCGTCGTTGCGTTATCATCGGAACGACGGGTGAAGCTGTCCTTGGCACCGCACGAATCGCACGTGGCGGGATCATGCGGCGGCTTGAACTTGTCGTGATAGCCTTCGCCGCAGCCACCGCAGGTAAAGCGGCCGGAAATGCGTTCGACAAGCTTGTCGTCATCCACTTCCATTTGAACTACGGCATCAAGCTTGATGCCTTTTGCCTTGAGCATTTCCTCAAGCGCTTCGGCCTGCGCCACACTGCGGGGGAAACCGTCAAGAATGAAACCGTTCTGGCAATCCGGCTGGTCCAGACGTTCGGAAATCATCCGGATGGTGATCTCATCAGGTACCAGCTTGCCGGCATCGAGAATCTGCTTGATCTCGTTACCCAGAGGATCGTTCGGATCCTTCACACGGGCACGAAACAGGTCGCCGGCGGAAATTGCTACCACGTTATGCTTCTCGGTGAGAAGACGCGCCTGCGTCCCCTTGCCCGCCCCCGGCGGCCCGATGAGAATCATGCGCAGCGGCTGTGTCATTATTTCCGGCTCCCTCTCAGTTTGGTTTTCTTGATAAGGCCTTCGTATTGATGCGCGATCAGGTGCGAGTGGATTTGCGCCACCGTATCCATCGGTACCGTCACTGCGATAAGCAGACTGGTACCGCCCAGCGCGAAAGGAAGGCTGTAGTGCGACATCAAAAATTCCGGCAACAGACAAACGAAGGTCAGGTAAGCCGCGCCGATAACCGTGATACGGGTCAGGATACGGTCAAGATATTCAGCCGTTGCCCCGCCCGGACGGATGCCCGGAATAAAGCCGTTCGACTTGCGCAGGTTGTCTGCGGTTTCGTCAGGGTTAAATACAATCGCGGTATAGAAAAACGCGAAGAAAATAATCAACCCGCCGTAAAGCGCCATATAGGCCGGCTGGCCATGCGCCAGATAGCGCGTCATGGTGTCAAGCCATTCAACGCCGGAACCTTCAACACCCATGAACTGCACGATCGACAACGGCATCAGCAGCAAAGAAGACGCAAAGATCGCCGGAATAACGCCAGCCGTGTTCAGTTTCAGAGGCATGTGGCTGGTTTCACCGCCCGTCATGCGGTTGCCACCCGCCATGCGTTTGGGGTATTGCACCAGCACGCGGCGCTGCGCACGTTCCATGAACACGATGAACATCAGAACAGCCGCGACCATCACAGCAATCAGCAAAATACCAAGGCCCGACATATCGCCCGTGCGGCCGAGCTCCAGCACCTTTGCCACAGCAGAAGGCAGCCCCGCCACGATACCGCTGAAAATAATCAGCGAGATGCCGTTACCGACGCCGCGCTGCGAAATTTGTTCGCCCAGCCACATCAGGAACACCGTACCGCCGACCACCGTGATGATCGTGGTGATACGGAAGAACATGCCCGGATTGATAACCGCAGAGCCGCCCGTCGAGCTGGCGAGGTTTTCAAGACCGACCGCAAGGCCGTAAGCCTGAATAGCCGCCAGAATAACCGTACCGTAGCGCGTGTACTGGTTGAGGCGCTTGCGTCCCGCCTCGCCTTCTTTTTTCATCGCTTCCATCGCGGGGTTCATCGAGGTCATGATCTGCATGATGATCGATGCCGAGATG
>JAVEWI010000068.1:0-7641 GCA_034004625.1 Bdellovibrionales bacterium | reverse complement strand
TGACGGTTTGGGCGCGGGCGGTTCCTGACGCGGCAAATGACGGTCGATGAATTTGTTCAGTTCCTTGATTTTATCCGTGAACAAACGGTCCAGCTCCGGCATCTCGGTACGGCCAAGGGCGGGGGCGAAGATCTGCTGCGACTGGATGCTCATGCGTTTCAGCTGCATCATGCTTTGGGTGATGGCGCCTTTGGGATAATCGGGGTTATTGGCAACGGCTTTGACAAATTCCGTGCCGCCTTTTAACCCGTCATCCATCACGGCCACGGCATTGGCCACGGCAATCTGGCGGAATTCAACGGGCGCACCCAGAACCTGCTGCGGATGCGACAGGGTATAGACGGACGTCGTGTTCAAAAGCTCCATCACATCCCAATCCAGCTTTTTTTGCAGGAAATTGGCGTCATAGGGATTCATGTTGCGCAAACCGACGTCGATCAGGGCGGCGGCAATGGCGGTGGGGTTTTTGGTGGGGGACAGATCGCTCAGCAATTGACCGACATAAAGCGCGCCTTCGAAATCTTCGGGCAGCACATTGGTGTGTCTGGTCAAAACGTCATAAGCCGCGCGGATTTTCGGCGTATCGACAAGGCCGGTTTCCTCGAACGCGGGATAACGCAGCTCCGCCGGCGCAACGCCGGGGATCAGGCCCTGGATAAAAATACCGACCTCGGCCATTTTTTCGATCATAGTGGCCTGCGCGTATTTCATGGATTCAAAACGCTCGGTATAAAGGGCTTCAAGCGCGGGTGCGCCCGATGTGCCTTCGCAGGCGCGCTGGATTTTGGCATAGGTATCGGGCAGCAAAATCACGGGCGGTTCAAACCCGATGGGCGCCTGGCCGCTGAGTTTAATGCTGAACAAATGGCCTTCCATTTCCTGCGCACTTTGCTCCACACGCTCAAAAGCTGTCAGCGCGCCCGCCATGGTCAATTGTTTGACCGCGGGGCTGGCCATATCCAGATAGGCGTAATTGGTCTGCACATGCAAACGGCTTTCCGCCAATTCCTGCGCCATATTTTCGCCGAAACGTTTTTTGACAACGCCCCATGTTTCCTGCGGCATCAGGCCGAGCAGGGCAAGGATAACCGGTTCGTTTTTTGGGTTGTTGTGGTCGCTGTTCTGGCTGATGACCTGCGCGACTTTCAGGGGGGCGTCCGCCGCGCGGATGGGCGCGGGCATGCCTTCCATGTTCTGGCGATAGGTCGTGAAGGCCTTGAACACGGTCGGGTTATTGGGCAGTCCTGAATCGCGGAAATCGGTCATATCGGTCACAACTCCTCTGGGGCGGGCGTCTTCTTTTTATTGTTTTAGAAGGTTTTTTTGATGCATAGTTTTAGCATCCCTGCCGCTCTATGTCAACTTGGTTATGTTAATTAAAATCCGGTTGGTTTTGTAAAACACGTATAAAAAACAATGTGTTAAACATGTTTTTCTGTGCTAGCCTGTGGCAGCTGTTTATTTGAAAGGCCTGTTTCATGACAAAGTCCTCCTTCACCAGCCAGGAAATGCTCGCCCGCTTGGTCGGCTTTGACACCATCAGCACCAAGTCAAACCTCGCCCTGATTCACTGGGTGCAGGGATATTTGGAAAGCCACGGCATCGCTTCTACCCTGATCCACGACGACACCAAAAACAAAGCCAACCTGCATGCCGTCATCGGCCCTGCGGACAAGGCGGGGGTTGTTTTGTCCGGCCATACAGACGTGGTGCCGGTCGAAGGCCAGGCATGGGACAGCGATCCTTTCGCCTTGCGCGAACATGACGGTCTTTTGTACGCCCGCGGCACCTGCGATATGAAAGGCTTCATCGCGGTCGCCCTTGCCAAATTGCCCGATATTATCGCGCGGCATAAAGCGGGCACATTGCAGGCGCCGGTGCATTACGCTTTTTCCTATGACGAAGAACTGGGCTGCCTTGGCGCGCATAGCCTTGCCGATACCATTGCCGCGCTGCCCGTGCGGCCGCAGCTTTGTGTTGTGGGCGAACCTACGCTTATGAAACCCATTACGGGGCATAAAGGCATTTGCGATTATGATTGCACCGTGCATGGCAAGGAATCGCATTCGTCCCTCGCGCCCTATGCCGTGAACGCGGTCGAAGCAGCGGCCGAACTGGTCGCGCATATCAAATCCGTCGCGCGCCGCATGCAAAACGAAGGGCCGTTTAACAAAGCCTTTGATCCGCCCTTTACCACGCTGCACACAGGGGTGATGCAGGGCGGCACGGCGCTGAACATCGTGCCGAACCGCTGCGATTTTTCTTTTGAAATCCGCAATATTCCCGAAGTCGATCCCGATGCGCTGGCCGAAGAAATCCGCCAGTATGCGTTCAAAACGCTGGAGCCGCGGATGAAAGACATCGACCCCAAAACGGGGTTTGAATTCCGCGCGGCGGCACGGGTGCAGGCTTTTGACATTGCCAATGACCACCCGATGGTGGATCTGGTATTGCAACTGACCGGCGCGAACGAAGCGGCCAAGGTCAGCTTCGCCACCGAAGCCGGTATTTTTCAAAACAAAGGCGTGCCCACGGTGGTTTGCGGGCCGGGGTCGATTGCGCAGGCGCATAAACCCAACGAATTTATCGCGCAGGAACAATTGCTGAAATGCGAACATTTCCTCGACCGTCTTTTTGACGGTGTGAAAGCCGCGTAATCAAAGGATTAAGGACTTAGATTTCAAGGGATTGAAATCTAAGTGTCTTGCAATCCGCGCCCAGACATGACAACATCGGGTCGGATTCTGAGATTGTTTCTGGAAAGGCAGAAAAATATGTTTGAACAGTATAACTGGCAAAAGGTCGAAGGCGCACAGCTCGAGCCGTTTCTCAAGCTCGTCAACCCTATTCAGGGTACGTATAACGCGTCTTCCGCCACGGCAACTGTGGGCTGGTGCCAGCTTCCGTTCTATACCACCATCGGTCTTGTGCGCGTGGACGACACGGCATGGGCGCCCGGTACGGGGCCTTTCTGGTTTTTGGCGAAACAGGGCCGCATGTTCCTGCTCGACGGTTCTTCCGCGCCTATTCATGACGCGAACGAAGCCGACCCGATCAAGGTGACCGAAGCCAACGTGCTCGATTACCTGAAATTCTTCTGCTATTTCGTGCATGGTGACGAAGGTCCGTTCCTGATCGTCGAAGACATCAACCACAGCGCGCTGGATCACAGCCGCCTTGAAGACGGCATGCGCAAAGTGATCGAAGACGCCGTGCGCCCCGCCGCATTCGAAGGCGCCGCTGCCGAAGGCGCGCTCGAGGCCAGCGCCATGGTTCTTTACGGCAACGCGCTTTTTGCCGCGCGTTTTTCCATGACCGAAAACGGCATGATCGAAATGATCGACGACGAACCCATCGCCGCCGACCTGCCGGTCAAAAAAATCAAGCCGAATTACTAAGCTTTAGCGCGCCGTTATGACGGGTGCCGCAAGACAAGATAAAAACCGCCGCCGGAAAAAAATCTGGGCGGCGGTTTTTTTTGTGCCGGTTTTGGCGGGGCTTGGGTTTTACATCTGGTTTTCACTGTCATGGGCGCGGGTGGAAAAATTGCCGCCGCTGCAAAACGGGGATGTTGTTTTTAACACCAGCACATCGCGCCAATCGCTGGCGGTCGGTCTTGCCACCCGCAGTTTTTTGACCCATGTCGGATTTATCCGGATGCAAGGCGGCGTGCCGCATGTGATCGAAGCGAGCGCGACCACGCGCGAAATCCCGCTGGCTGCTTGGATTGATACCGGCATCGGCGGGCGGATTTTGGTGATGCGTCCGGCGGCGCTGACGCCTGCGCAATTTACCGCCGCCGCGCGGTTTGGCGAAAAACATTTCGGCAAACCCTATGACATTTTTTTCGCCCCCGGCCATGACCGTTTTTATTGCAGCGAATTGGTGCATGATGCCTATGCCGCGGCGGGCGTATCCTTGGGCCGCGTTGAAAAACTGCGTGATCTGCATCTGACCTCCGCGCCCGTGCGCACATTGATAGGCGAGAGGTGGGCGCGGCATCCGCAGTGCAAAGACGGCCGCGCGGCCAATGCTGCGGCATGTCTGGCCTTGATTGAAAAGCTGGATATCGTCATGCCGGTCAGCATCGCGGATGATGCGGCATTGCAGACAATTTATTCCAATTATCCGTTTTGATTTTTCAGCTATTGGGCATTTTGGGTTTTGCCGCGCCTGGTTGTGCTGTTGGCTGTGCGGGCGGTTTTGCCGGCGGGGGCAGGGCTTCGCGGGTTTCGCGGGCGCGGGGAAAACGTGCTTCGACCACATCGCGCAGCAAAATATCTTCGGCAGATGCTTCGCGCCCGCTTTGGATTTTACCCCGCGGATGCAGCCAGATGCGCGCGTAATGCCCGATGATTTCCGCTTTTTGTTCAAGCGCGAAACTGTCAAAACGTGATTGCGGCGTCAGCGTGTATTCATAGCGGCGCACTTTGTCCAGATGGTGCAGGCTCCATTTCATGTTCTGGTTTTGCCAGACATGGGTGATTTCATGCATGAACAAATCGGTCAGCTGTGCATTATCCTTGGCGTAATCATTGCTGTGGTTTTGCGCGCCGTAAAAATCGATATAGCTGAGCGGCGGCAAAACCATGCCGCCGACGGTTTTGGGCGCCATGCGCTGTGCGATGGATCTTTCGCGGTGGTATTTGCGGATTTTTGACGCGTCGATTTCATCCCCGAAAACGCCGACAACCAAAGCTGTCTCCGCCTGCGTCAGCGGCGCACCTTTGTCCTGAAAATGCACGGCCAGATATCCGGCATAGGTCAGGCAGGCCGCGGCCACCAGCGTCACGACAATTTTGGTAGCGGCCTTGGCAAACCGGCGCATCAAAGACCCGCGTTGAGGTTTACCGCCGCCATTGTTATTTGCGGGGGCAAGCTGCCGCATCTGCGGCGAAGGCGTGTCACGTTTGGCAAGAGGCGCCGAAGCCATGGGCAATCCCTGCGTGAGTTATGATCTAAGAATTTGATCTACGATATAGAAATAAAATGACAAAATCAACTCACCAAAATGCCATATATTTCTCGCGCCGCAGCATGCGTGTAGATTGACATAATGGAGAAGGCGCGGTAAAACGCATCCAGACACAAGGCTTTAACCGCATGGCGGCTAAGGCGCTCCTCGGATAATCTTGCAAGGCAATAATGGCTTTCGGCAAAAACAAACAAACACTGGCAGAAAAACTCGCCCTCTGGCAGCGAAACATTCTGGACAAGGCAGATCAGCAAATTGCGCAGCCGCTCGACGCCGCGCAGGCGCCCCTGCATTATCTGGAATTGAAAAAGACCGAAACCGACATTCAAAACCTGCGCAATACCCTGGTGGCGCAGGCCTTGCAAAAAGCGGATGGTAAAAGATTCTGGACAGCCTTTGGTGCGAATACCCCGCTGGCCGCAGCGCTTTTGACGGTGGAACCTATCACAGGCACGCTTGCGCTGATCAGTTCTGTTTTGATTAGTTATGCGCCGACAAGCTTTATTAAACGCACGCTGGACGACCATAAATACGGCGATAAATCCGCCCTTGCCAATATCAGCATGCAGCTTGAAAACCTCGACGCCGTCACTGAAATGCTGCAAAAACGCTGCAGGCAAATCGAACAAAAACATTGCGATGCATTGCTCTCCGCACCGCAAGATCATCCGCTTTACAGGGCCTATCCAGATTTACGCGGGCAGTTCCATACCGCACATCAAAACGCGCAGCAGCAAGCCGCCGAAAAAGCTGCACAAGCACGCGATGCCGCTGCCAAAATAAAATTGCCGCGGAATCATCGCCGTTTCGGTTTGTAAGGCGGTCCTGCAAATCCGGCTTTGAAATGCGAAAGATTCGCATCACCTCTCGTTTTTGCCGCTTCTGAAAGCGCTCTATGACAATAAAAACCTCTGGTATTACAGGGGCAAGAGGTTGTTTTTGCAAGATTTCACAAAGCCTTTCCACATCGCCGTCAGCCGCAAAAATGGCGGTTTTAAAGGGTTTTTGAAGGAGGAGAGGGGTGAAACGCCCGTGCGGACCACGCGTTAACCTTTTATTCATTTGATTTCAAAGGTTTTTTCCTTGACGCCGAAAATGAAACTTGGCAACCTGAACATGTAAGCTATTGAAATAATGAAAAACGCCCGGAAACCATCGCCCGGACATCTTTCGTAAGGAATGTTAAAGCGGCCATGACAAAGTCAGAATTGATTCTCAAACTCGCCGAACTGAACCCGCATTTGTATCAAAGCCATGCGGAGCAGATCGTTGATACGATTTTTGAAGAAATTACCAAGGCTCTGGCCTCTGGCGCGCGTGTCGAGCTGCGCGGCTTCGGGGCTTTCTCCGTCAAGCAGCGCAAAGCCCGCGTAGGCCGCAACCCCCGTACCGGCGAAACGGTTCAGGTGGATAACAAGCGCGTACCGTTCTTCAAAATCGGCAAAAAAATGCACGAACGTTTGAACGGCATCGTATCTGACGGCTCCGGCGACGAAGATTTCAACTAATGCCTTGTGCGCTTTTGCGCCATCCTGACGCAGGGGGTTCTGCGCCATGCAATATCTGACGCTTCTTATCACATTGCCGCTGACGGTCATTGCCGTGCTGGTCGTTTTGGCGAATGGCGCGGATGTGACAGTTTATTTTTTACCGGATGACAAGGTTTTGTCACTGACCGCGCCACTGTGGCAGGTCACGCTGGGGCTCTTGTTCGGCGGTTTTTTTCTGGGCGCTTTGTTCGTCTGGATCCTGCATCAAAAAGCGCGTTTCCGTTACTGGCAGGAAAGCCGTAAGACCGCACGGCTGGAAAAAGAGCTTGAAAAGCTTCATGCCGAAGATGTTGCGCGTCAAGACCGCGCAGCGGTTGATCCGGCCACATCTGCCGCTTCACCTGCGCCTGCGCAAATAACGGCTGTGCCTTGAATTCAAACAGCTTAATCGGGATATAAAAAACCGCCGGCCTATACAGAACCGGCGGTTTTTTTTATTGCGTGTTTTTAAGGCTTCGGCACCGGAATGCTCATGGGCACGCTGGATGTTTTGTGGTTCAGGCGGCGCAGGCTCTGGTTGATTGTATCACGGGTTTCGCGGTCGCGCTCAATGGACAGATGCGCAAACAAAGCGGCACCCGCAGCATTAGATGTGATGCCGTCATTGCGCACAGATGTCATGACACCATCCACAATATGGCGGCGGTGCAGGGCATCTGTTTCCTGAGGCAATGCGGATACCAGCGCTGGCGCGGCGATCCTGGCGCAATCCTGATGCGCTTCGGCAAAAGCTTTCAATCCCAGAATGCACAGGCGGCGCGCATTGCTGCCTTGTGCCGGTTCGGCCAGTGCCGTGGCGAGCGCCTGCGTGACTTCCACAGGAGCGGTTTCGGCAATGCGGTGCAGGGCATGGGCGGCGGCAAAAGTTTTTTCCAGCGGATGCGCAGCCGAAGGTGCGGTGGTCAGGCTTTGCATCAAAACGGCAATAACCTGCGGGCGCTGCGTATCATCGGATGCGATCGTGCTGAGCACGCGGCTGAGATGATGGGCGGAAAGTTTATCCGGCGCGGCGGCAAAGGCCTCTGCAACAGCAGGCAAAATTTTTGTGCCGATGTTGGCATCGGTCGCGCAAAAATCTGCCAGCTGGCCTGCGCGCAGGCTGGTGGCCAGTGCATC
>JAVEWI010000067.1:0-7654 GCA_034004625.1 Bdellovibrionales bacterium | reverse complement strand
TCATGCCCGCGGATCAGGTCGCCCTGCGTCAAGACAATGTCCAGATCGAAACTGCCCGTGATATAGCCGATCAGGATCACGCCCACCAAAAGGCAAAGCCCGCCCATCGCCGTCACAGTCAGCGCCATACGCGCACCGTCACGGGCAATCGCGTTATGATGCCAATAACCGATGAGCAGGAAGGAGAAAAGACTGGTCAGTTCCCAAAACAGAACCATCTGCATCAGGTTGCCGGACATGACCACGCCCAGCATGGCCCCCATAAAGGCCAGCAGGAAACAGAAAAAACGCGGCACGGGGTCCTGCGGCGACATATAATAGCGCGCATAAAGAACCACCAGCATGCCAATGCCCAGAACCAGCATGGCAAAAACCCATGACAGGCCGTTCAGGCGCAGGACGAGATCAAGCCCCAATGTCGGGAGCCAGGCAATTTCATGCCTGACCGGCCCCGCCAGAACGGCAGGATAAAGAAGCAGTGCGCAAACGATGCCGCCAATCGTGACAAAAAAAGAAATGCCCACAGCGGTATTGCGGGCATGTTTGGGCAGGAAGGCCGCCGCAAGGGCGCCGGCAAAGGGCAGCAGGGTCATCATGAAAAGAAGCAAGGATTCAGACATGCGTTTTTCTTTTCATCTCCCTCTTCTTTAAAATTGCCATAATCCCCGCAGCGAATCCTGTGCGAAACATCGAGTGCGCGATATTACGGCATTGAGTGCGAAAGTTTCAAGCTTCGCAAGCATATAGGCCGATTTTGCCGGATAAAAAGCGCCGTAAAACAGACAGAGAAATCGTCCGCTCGCTTATGTCAAACGGCTTCCTTGGGCTTGGGCTCATCCTTGGGCTTGGCTTCTTTTTTTTCTGCCGCAGCTTTGCGCTGTTTGTACAGATAGACAAGGAAATCATGCGTGATTTCGGCGCGCAGGTCGGATGCCGCATGGGTGGGCACAAAAAGACGGACGTTAAAATGATAATGCCCGACGTCGGATGTGGACACGTCATACGAAGGCTCCGCCCGCCCGATGGCAATGCCCGAACGGCGGCGGATTTTGCGGTTATAGGCCTGTGCCTCCGTCCGGAAGGGGGCGAAATATTTTTCCGTGATTTTGACCAGAGCCGCACGCGCGGTTTCGGGGTCTATATCGTTGAACTGGGTCGAGATTTTAAAATCGTCAAAAATGAAATTTTTGAAAAAATTCGCATTTTCGACGTTAGAGGAAAAGATTTTTCCATTCGGAATAACCACAGTGCGGCCGGTGAATTGGTAGCTGCGATTTTTCATGTCCACTTCTTGCAGGCGGAATGAAAAAGCGTCCAGATCAACCACTTCGCCCGTAATACCGTCCACGCTGATCCAATCGCCGGTTTTAAACGGCTGGCTGGTCACGCGCATGATGGCGCCCATCAGGCAAAGGATCATTTCCTTGGTCGCAACCACAACCGCAACGGCAAAGGCCGCAATGGACAAGGCAAAAGTATGCAACTGCGGCGCCCAGATCAGCACAAGGCCGATCACAATCAAAATCGCGCTGCCGTTCTTGATACGGATAATCCAGCTGCGCTGTTCTTTGGCCAATACTTCACTGTCGCGCCAGACATGGCGGATCAGCAATTGCCGCCCGAACATCACCGCTGCAATCAGCAAAAGCGTGGTCAGCAGGCTACTGGTCGAAAAGAACCCGCCGATGCTCGACCAGTCGATATCCACTTTTTGCAGACCAGCCAAAATATCGTTGAGGTATTCCATGAGACAGACGCCCGTTTTTATTGTTTCTTTTTCATAGGATATAATACGCGCCACGGGCAAAGCAAGCTTCTCCCGCTGGCGCCATATCTGTCCTGACCCCTGCCCCCGCCGCCCGTGAAAATAATACGCAGCAATTGAAAAAGCCCCGCTTTGCGGCTAGGTTAGGGCCGTAAAACAGCTCAACGTACAGAAAGTTCCCTGAAAATCATGGCCCGCAAAACCGTTACCCCCCGCCTGCTGATGCGCAAAGAAGGCCTCTACCTGAAACATACAGGCAGCATCAAGGGCCGTGGCGTTTTTTGCACCAAGCCGATTAAAAAGGGCGAGGAGCTGGAAGTCACCCCTGCCCTGCTCTTGAACGAAACAGAAACGAGCACTATCGACCAAACGCATCTGGTCAATTACACATTCATCACGGGCGATATTTCCGCCCAGCTGCGCAAAAAATCGGGCATCAAAAACCCCGATCACGCCAGCAGCGTTCTGTTCGGCATCATGACATTTTGCAACCATGACGAAAAACCGAATGCGGCGATTGAATGGGAAGAAGAAGACGGCACGGTTTTCTTTACCCTGCGCGCCACCCGCGCCATTCCCAAAAACACCGAAATCTGCACGACCTATGGCGAAGGCTGGTTCGACGACCGCGCATAATCTGCCGCGGCCTGCCGCAGCGCATCTTCCACCTGTTTAAAAAGCCCGTCCCAATCACCCGGCTGTTCCTGCCGCCACAACCGCATGGACGGATACCACGGGCTGTCTGTGCGCCCGTGCAAATAAAGCCAATAAGGGTAATAGCCCAGCAAGTTCCATACGGGACAGCCCACGGATGCGGCCAGATGCGCAACCGAACTGTCCGTCATCACAACCAGATCCAGCTGCTGTAAAACCGCTGCCGTATCGGCAAAATCATTCACCAATGGGCCCAGCGGCAACATCAGGCTTTGCGCGCCCGCGGCATCCACATCGCCTTCGCAGGGGCCTTTTTGCAAACTGTATAACTGCACACCGGGAATGGAGGCCAGCGGCAAAAACCTCTCTATCCCCACCGCGCGTTTGCGGTTGCGGGCGAATGTCACGCTGCCTGACCAGACAATGCCGACTTTCATCTTGCCTTTTCCGGCTGCCAGCAAGGCGGCTGCCGCGGGCGGCACATCCGGCGCGGCATATAGCGCAGGCGGCGCGGGAATATTTTCAAGCGTCGTGCCGAAAATACCGGGCAGGCTCATCATCGGCACTTGATAATCATACGTCCCTGCGGGCGGGGCAGCTTCGACAAAACGGTCCACCGCACCAATACCGGAAAACAGCCGGTGCAGCGGTTTTTTACACTCCAGAATAACCGTGCCGCCGCGCGCCTTGATTAGCGGCAAATAACGGCTGCACAGAATGCTGTCGCCAAATCCTTGTTCTTCGTAAACCAGAATGGTTTTACCGGTTAAATCCTCCCCCCGCCAACGCGGCGCGGTTTCCGCCCGCAATTTCATGCCGCGCTGGTGCCAGCGCACTTCAAACGCATCCCATCCTTCGGCGTAATGCCCCAGATGCAGGGCGGTAATGGCGCGGTCCCACAATATGGCGTGGTCTTGGGGGCGCAGGACCAAAGCCGCGTCAAATTCAACCAAAGATTTTTCCAGCCTGCCAAATTCGCGCAGGGCAATCGCATGGTTATTGCGGATCAAGGCATCCTGCGGGCGCAAATGTGCCGCCTTGGCATGCGCGGCAAGGGCTGCGTCTTTCTGGTCCAGATCCCCCAGACAATTACCGTAGTTGGTTAAATACCCCGCGTTATCCGGCGCCAGTTCCACCGCGCGCGCGGCGCATCCTGCTGCCGCCGCATATTTTCCTTCGCTGCGCAAAAGCGTGCCCAGATTGATCCATGCGGGGGCATAGGCAGGCAGGGCCGCCAAAACAGCGCGATAAAGCGCGGCGGCTTCGGCTTTCTTGCCTTTTTCATGCAAAGAAACAGCCTGCCGGAAAAGGGCTTCGGCTTCCTGCGGGTTTTTAAGCGATATCATACGTGCGGTTTGCGGCGGGTTATCTGGCATCATATCCTCTGCTTAAAAATTATATCCGCTGCGCGACCACAAACATGACATCTTCGGTAAAGCGCATGCCTTCGGGATTGCGGCCGGAGGGGAAAGCCCGCGTCATCATCCATACCAGATCAGACAGCGCCCATGACGACAATTCAACCATATGCCGCCCGTACAAAAATTTTGCCGTCGATGCCGTAAACCAATGTTCCAGATATTTTTGCGTATCTTCGACTTCATGCCCGACGGTATAGGATTTGATGCCGCAAATTTTCCATCCGTGTTTGTCCAGCAAGGATTGCCATTCCGGCACGGTCAGGTAATAAAACGGGCTTTGCACATTTTCGATGCGGAATTCCGCCCGCACATAGGCATCCACCATTTGCAACAGCGCGGGCAAAGCTTCGCAGGTGCTGAAGGCAAAATAACTGCCGCTTTGCGTCACGGCATTGATATCGTGCATCAGGTTTTCTTTATCCGAAACCCAGTGCAGCGCCCAGTTCGACATGACAGCCTGCAAGGGTTTGCCGCGCAAGGGCACCTTCGCCATATCTTCCGCTGTTGCCTGCGCATAGTGAATACGGGGGTCTGCGTATTTGTCGCGCGCAACGGAAATCATATCGCGGTCGGGCTCTATCGCCGTCATATGCTGCACGCTTTGAAACACGCGCAGCGATTGCAACGTCCGCGCCCCCGTGCCCGCGCCAATATCGGCCATGCTGCGGATACCGGCCAGATCGCGGTCGGGTATGGTTTCGCGCACCAGATCCATCAGGACATGGAATTGTTCCTGCTGGAAATCACTCGTCTGGTCGTAACATATGCCAAGATGCTGTTTCATGCCGCAAGTTTAGGCGGCGGGAAGGTCTTTGTCAAAAGCGCGGCTGAAAACGCCTTCCTGAAAAAACGTTTCACCCAATTGCGGATGGCGGATTGACAGGCGAAAGGTAAAATACCCCTCCCCATGGTCCAGATGCGCCACGTTCACCACCCCCGGCGTCAGGAAATGCGGCAAGGGAATTTGCCAGCCGAAAAAGCTGCAAAAATAACGATAGCTTTGAAAATACAGCTGCCCGTCCGCGGTAAAAACGCGCAGTTTCATGCCAAAACCACCGCCGACCACTTCCATCATTTCGCCCTTGGCACTTTGGCGTTTGACCGAAGACACCACCACGGGGGCGCGGTTTGGATATTGATACACACGTTCCCAGCAGACGCCGCCGTTTTTGGCATAAAGCCTGACCTGCATCGGCACGTCCTGCCCCGCATAAGGCGTCAGCGGGTTGCCGATAATCCGCGTCAGCTGCGCAAAAAGCCAGCCCATACGGCTGCGGCGGATATCGCGCATGCTGCCCTGATATACAAAAACTTCACCCGGCTTTGGTTCATGCGCGAAACGTTCCTGAATACCGGGACGCAGCCGCGCCCATGCCGCGCCCAATTGATATTTCAAAACGTTTTCAGGTTTCAAATTATCGATAGGCGGAATGCCAAACACACGCAACAGTACATTGCGCACCGCCTTGCCCGCCGGATACATGATTTGCGCCACACGGCGGGTGGGGAAAAAAATTTTATCCACCCATCCGGTAAAACCGCTGCGGCGGGTATAGGCCGTCAAACGCCATGCCGCTTCGCTGCCGTAATACATTTTGTCGCCGACTTTTAAAACCATGCCGTTGTCGATATCCAGACCGCGCGCGGTGATTTCGGGCATCAATGTATCGTCGCTGCGCGCATCGACCAGATTAATCCCCGTCTGCGAATCGCGCGGCACCAGACGCGTGCAATAGGCGCGGCACACGGGACAATCGTGGTCATAGACCAGATCAACGGTTTCCGGCGCATCCGGCGGATTGATTGCCGTTTCCTGTTGTTTTTGAATGTTTTGCATGTCGCCCCCTTGCCTTGTTGCGCGGCGGGTGATATATTTAACTAAGTAGTTAAATAAATAATCTCATACCACAAGGCGCGGCGTCAATCGCAAAATCAATCTCCGCACTGTCGCCCCCTTAAAAGGACACAAAAGAACAGCCATGTTGACCGGCAAGATATTTGATGCGCTTTCATCCCCCGTCAGACGCAAGATTCTGGCCTATCTTTCCGCTGCGTCATTGACGGCCGGGGAAATTGCGGAGCGTTTTGAAATTTCAAAACCCGCGCTGTCCAAACATCTGGGCATCCTTGAAAACGCAGGTCTGGTCATGCGCGCAAAAAAGGGGCAGTTCGTGCATTACGCCATTGTCGAAGACAATCTGGTCAATACATTGAACGGCTTCGTGCAGGAAGTCTGCCCCTTTGCCCGCCCCTTGCGCGAAGAAAGCCGCGCGATTGCCGCGAAAAAAAATGCACAGCCAAAACCCTCTGGCAGCAACACATCAAAAAAACCATCTAAAGGAAAAAAGCTTTGAAACACACATATATCATTACTCTTTGCATCTTTGCCGCGCTGTTTGTTTTTACAAGCACCCCGGCCCGCGCCGAAGCGCCATCAACCCCCGCCGCGCAGAATAGCGTCCCTGCCGCAACAGCCGCCAAAACGGCTTTTGATTTTTCATTCTTTGGCATTGATGGTACAGAAATGCCGCTGTCCGCATACCGCGGCAAGGTTTTGCTGGTCGTGAATACCGCAACGGGCTGCGGCTTTGCCGGACATTTCCGCGACCTGCAACAATTGCAGGAAACTTACGGTGACGACGGTCTGGTCATCATCGGCGTGCCGTCGAATGATTTCGGCGGACAGGAGCCGCTGGATGGAGATGCGCTACAAAAAGCGGTCAAGGAGACATACGGCGTCACATTCCCCCTGACCCAAAAAACCGCGGTCAGCGGCAATGCCGCCCACCCGTTTTACGCATGGGCCGCGGCGCAAAATGCGGGTGGATTGCTGTCGTCCAAACCGCGGTGGAATTTTCACAAATATCTGATTGGCCGTGACGGGCGCGTGGTGGAATCCGCCGGCCCCACCACCGGCCCGCGCAGCACAGGGTTTGAAGCGCAGATCAAAGCAGCCATCGCCGCCCAAACAACAGAATAAATCAATAAAATCATATAGATATTACACACAGGGCTTTATTGACATAAAGCCCTGTGTTCTTTATGCTGCAAAGCGTATTTTCAATCACCTGATTCACCTTTTGCCCGCGCAATATCCTGCCGCGTGCATCACGGCCAGATTTGACACGCCAAAAGGATTCCCTATGGGCTACCAACCACGCTCCGCCCCGCCTGCCCCGCCGTCTTTGCGCGATGATGTTGCGCGTGGCGACATGGCGGCCGTGCGCGCGCGTTTTGACCGCCTGCTGTGGGAAGACAACCATGAACGCCCCACATGGGCGCATCTGCAAATTGCCGTGGCGCGGCAGGACGTTGCCATGGCGCGGCTGCTGGTGACATGGGGCGCACGCGCGGGCGAAGAAGACCTCGCCACGCTTAAAAAATCCCAGCCCCAAAAATACCCCGCATATCTGCAAACCCTGCGCCGTGCCGGCCATGGTATATCGCCCCGCGCCCTGCGCGAAGGCGCCGCAATGGCCGAAGCCGTCAAAAACATGCAGGTCAACGAAAGCGTGGAGCCTTATCAGGGACGCCAGTTGATTGACGGGCAATACATGGACCCGCGCGCGGCAAAATTGCCCTCCGAATGGCGGCATTTACTGCAAAACATCCACCAGAACGGCGCGCCGGAGGCCGTGATCGGCGGCGGCGCTCTGCGCGATTTGTTCAATAACCGCGCCATCAAAGACGTGGATATTTTCCTGAACAGCCGCGGCAGCGAAAAGAAAAACCGCAAGTTCATCGAAAAATCATTCAATACAGACGCCCTGCCCGTCCACCGCCAGGTTACCAGCCAGGGTTACGGCGAGATTGC
>JAVEWI010000066.1:0-7664 GCA_034004625.1 Bdellovibrionales bacterium | reverse complement strand
CAGGCGGCCATGCTTTCGCCAGAACATTAAAAGAGCACAATAACAATGTACGCCGCTGGCGTCAGGTCCAGCGCGGAAAGCCCAGAACCGCGCCGCCGGTGCCGCCAGAAGCACAAGCAGCCAATGCGCCGGAGGCGCAAGCAGCCAATGCGCCGGAAGCACAAGCAGCCAATGCGCCAGAGGCACCCTGACTTTACATTTGATACAGGCTGTTTCATTTATGTTTTCAAGAGCATGGACAATGGCTACGGCTTCTTTGGCGATGACTTTACCCCTCCTTCACGGTTTTTTGCTAAGATAGAGCCATGACAAAAAAAGAGATTCAGGGCAGCCCGCAAATTGATCCGCTTTTACAAGAGGGCGACAGCCAGTTCCGTCATTCGCTGCTGGTTGCCATGCCGGGGCTGCAAGACGGGCTTTTTACCCGCAGTGTTGTTTACGTCTGCGCCCATAGCGAAGCGGGCGCCATGGGCATTGTGGTGAACCAGCGCCTGCCCGATGTTGAATTTGGCGAATTGCTGGATCAATTAAAACTGCCGCAATCCACATTACTGGTTGAACCCGTGGTGCATTTCGGCGGGCCGGTTGAAACAGGGCGGGGCTTTGTCCTGCATTCAACCGATTTTATCCGCGAAGACACCGTGCGTATCAACGACACCCTCTGCCTGACCGGCACGGTGGACATACTGGAAGCCATCGCGCAAGGCCGCGGCCCTACACGCAGTATTTTCGCCCTTGGCTATGCAGGGTGGAGCGCAGGGCAACTGGAAAACGAAATCCAGACCAATAGCTGGCTGACCATTCCGGCGGATGAAGAATTGATCTTTGGCACGCCGCTCGACGGCAAATGGGAAAAGGCGCTGTCGCGTCTCGGTATCGACCCGCTGGCGCTGTCTGCCGACGCGGGGCATGCGTAAAAGATAATACGGGCCACGCGTAAAGCGGTACATGCATACCCGTTTCAAAAAATCTTTGTTTTTCAGGTACACGAATACCGCACATACGTAAAATCATTTTGACAGCAATGCATAAGCAGGCGTAGTTTTTGTGACTTGTTGAATTTACAAGTACAGAGTCGATTGAAATATTATGCGCACCCCGCTGCTGAATAAACTGCACCACGCCCTGCGGCAGGCTTTTAACCCCGCCAACCGCCACCGCATGACCCCCCTGACAGAAGCCGACAGGCGTGCGCTGAGTCAGGCGGCATGGGCGCAGGATACCGAAACCGTACGCAGCATTATCACCCATTGCCCGCAGGCCGTGAACGGCGCCACCGATGATGGCCTGACGCCCCTGCACTGCGCCGCCATCGGCATGAACGATAGTCAAATGGAATGGCTTGTCGCCAAAGGTGCGGCGATTGACGCCCGCGACCGCGAAGGCAATACGCCGCTGCATTACGCAGCGCAGGCCCATTTTGCGGCAGGAACAGATTTTCTGGTGCAATCCGGCGCAGAAATCGACGCCCGCAATCACAAAGGCGAAACCCCGCTTTACTACGCCATCATGTTTGAACAGCCCGCAAATGTCAGCGCGCTGATTGCCGCCGGCGCGCAGGAAACGCTGGCCCGTAACGATGGTGAAACGCCGCTGCATCTGGCGCCCAAGGATAACAAAAACCGCCCCGGCGGCACGCCGCCGCATGGCGAACGCCCCAATATGCAAGAAGCATTGGCCCAAGCGCAGGCGCAACGCCGTTTGCATTTCGCGCAGGCTTTTGTATTGGGCAAAGATATTATTCTGCGTCCCGCAGCGCACATCCGCAAACGTGCCACGCGCGGGCTGCAAAAATAATCATACGGCACATATCTTAAGCAGCGCGGACGAAAAATCGTCCGCCGCATACGCCGCGTGCAGCACGGTTATTCTTCCGCCAGTTTTGAAAAAATCAGATGGTCGCGCCATGTGCCGTCAATCTTGATATATCCGCGCGCGATGCCTTCGGCCTGAAAACCGTTTTTTTCGAGCACACGGTGGCTGGCGCGGTTTTCGGGAAGACATCCGGCCTGCAACCTGTGCAGTCCCATGTCATTGAAAGCATAATCGCTTAAGCGTCCCACGGCTTCGGCCATAAGGCCCCGTCCGCGCAAATCACCGTCCAGCCAATAGCCGATGGTTGCCATTTGCGCCGCGCTGCGCATGATATTGCCGAGCGTAATGCCGCCGATCAGCGCATTGTCATCCTGCCGGAAAATAAAAAACACATGGGCGCAGCCCTGACGGCTGTCATATTGCCACAAGGCACGGCGCGCGGTGAAACCATGGCGGTTGACCTGCCGCAGGCTGGAAGCCGGGCTCCACGGGCGCAAAAATTCCGCATTCCGCTGAATCTGCGCAACCCACGCCTCCGCATCAGACGCTTCGGGCAGGCGCAGATAAATCCGATCCGCATCCAGACGCGGCGGCAAGGCGGGTTTATGTCGTTTCCAAAGCGAAGCCAGCATATCAACCACGGGGCAAGCAGCGTAAAAAAGCCAAATAGTAACTGTTTTTGCAGTATAGATGATTTATAATTTATCAAAAAGCCTTTCGCCAAAAGGGAAAAACACCCATGCCCAGCTTGCGCCTTTATGTCACCGCTGCCCTGTTTGCCGTTTTTGCAGCGGGTTTTACCGCGCATGACGTATGGGCGGCCAGCACTTCGCCCAAGGCGAATGCAGAAAAAAACGCCCCGCCCAAGGCGAACGCGGAAAAGAAGCCGGCTCAAAAACCCAAAGCCGCAAAAGCACTGGGCGATGGATCCCTGAAAGTCACCAACAAACCCGAAGACGGCAGCCTGCCCGATTACCCCATGGGCGCGCGCATCTCTATGGGCAAACAAACAACTTATAAAGGCGGGGAAGAAGATACCTTCCTCGACATTGCGCGGCATTTCACGCTCGGCTACGTCGAGCTGCGTGCCGCCAACCCCGAGATTGATCCCTGGGCCCCGCCGCCCGGACAAGATATTGTTATTCCGGGTTTCCAGCTTTTGCCACGCGCCCGCCAGCAAGGTGTTGTGGTGAATCTCGCCAAAATGCGCCTTTATTATTTTCGTGATCCGGGCAGCGAACCTATTACCTATCCCATCGGCATCGGCAGCGAAGGTCTTGATACGCCGACCGGCGTGACCAAAGTCGTGCGCAAGGCTGCGGGCCCCAGCTGGTATCCGACCGAACGCATGCGCAGCGAAAAACCATGGTTGCCGCGCCATGTACCCCCCGGCATTTCAAACCCGCTGGGCACCCATGCCCTCTATCTCGGCTGGCCAACCTATCTGATCCACGGTTCAAACAAACCTTGGGGCATCGGCCGCCGCGTCAGTTCAGGCTGCATGCGCATGTATCCTGAAAACGTGGTTGAGTTTTTCGGCATGGTGCCGGTCGGCACGCGCGTGACGATTGTGGATCAACCCATTCTGGTCGGCTGGCTGGATGACGGTTTGTATCTGGAAGCCAACCCCACCTATACGCAAAGCGTGGACCTTGAAAACGGCATCGACATCACGCCCACCCCGCTGACCGACAAAATGCGCGAAATGATTGTCGAAGCCGCAGGCGTGGCGGCGGGGCGCGTCAACTGGAGCATGGTTGAAAAAACCATTCGCGAAAGACGCGGCATTCCAGTCATGATAGCAACCCCCAGCGCGAAAGACAGCCTGCCCAAGGATGCCGCCAAAAACACCGGCGCACCGGCCGCCAGCGGCCGTCCGCCACGTCCGCAATACAACTAACCCCTCCTCCGCGTGACCGCCGGATAACGGCAGGCACAGGCAAAAATCCAAAATAAAAACCGCGCCTGTCCATGACGAGGCGCGGTTTTATTTCGTGCGTTACGCAGGGCCCGTGAAAATCACAAAGTGAAAATCACAAACCCCGGTGAGAGGCCAGCGTCAACCGCCGGCCTGCCCGCCTTATTTGCGCAGCGAGTGGCTGAAGGTTTTGTCAGCTTTTTTCGCCGGAGCGGGCTGGTAGTTGTCTACCGTGCCTTCGCCAGCCGTGCGGCCTGCAGACATCGGGGTCCAGCTGCCGCCATGGGTGCAAGCGGATACGGACATAACAGCGAGCACGGACAGTGCGATGATAGAACGTTTCATTTTTATTTCCTCTTTGAAAAGCCTTCTAGAAAAAGAAGGTGTTGGTACAACGTTGTAACTTCTATTTTTTACTACAATGCGCGATTCACGTCCAGTGCGGGGGCGTTTTCGGTAATATCGGAAACAGTGCAAAATACCTGTATGCAGGGCGTTTTTGCCGCCTGTCAGATCTTTTGCAAGGCACGAATTTTGCGGAAATAGGCATCCACGCCATCCACAACCGCAGACGAGATTCTGCGCTGAAATTCGGCTGAAGTCAGTAGCTTGACCTCTGCCGGATTGGATAAAAATCCCGTCTCGATCAGCACCGAAGGCACGTCCGGCGCCTTCAAAACAGCGAAGCCCGCAGACCTGTGGGAATTTGGCAACAGTCTTACACTTTTGCGGCGAAAGGCGTCTTCGAGGAAGCGGGCAAGCAAACTGGACTCATTCATTTTCTCGCGCATTGCCAGATCCAGCAGGATACCTGCGATCTCCTGGCTCTCGGATCCCAGATCAACCCCCGCCACAACGCCGGCGGTATTTTCACGCTCTGCCAGACGCGCCGTCTCCGCGTCCGATGCCGTGCGCGACAGGGTGTATATAGAAGCCCCCCGCACATCGCGCCGCTGGATTTTATCCGCATGAATGGAAATGAACAGGTCCGCCCTCTCCTTGCGTGCCATGTCCAACCGGTCGCGCAGGCGGATTTGCACGTCACGGTCACGTGTCATGACCACGCGGTAGCGGCCTGTTTCTTCGAGCTGGCGGCGCAATTCACGCGCCACGGCCAGCGTGATGACTTTTTCATGCATCCCGTTATCGGCAACAGCGCCGGGGTCCGCCCCGCCATGGCCGGGGTCGAGCACGATCACATATTTACGCTCTGCCGCGCGGCCTGCGGGCGGGGGTGTTACGGGTTTACGCACGGGAACTTCGGGGGCCAAGGTTTCCGGCGCAGGCACGGCACGGGCAACAGCTTCGTTGCGCGCGGCAGCCAGACTATTCGCCGCAGGCGCCGTTACGGGCGCAGGCGCGGATGACAAGGCGGCGCCACCGAGGGTTTTATTGCCATAGACACGTTCGAGCGCCGCGCGGAAAAGATTTTCCGACGCAGGTGACAGGTCAATCACCACGCGGTCGCGGGCGGTGCCGCTTTTTTCCAGCACAAAGGCACCGGCAATCACTGCGGTTTTGCGCAGGTCAAAAACAATGCGGGTCAGGTTCCCGTCCAGATCACCGCTGCGATAGGATTTGATTACATCTCCCGCCGTCACAGGACGGCTGCGCGGAATTTTCCATTCGGCCTGCGGCAGGTCGATCACCAGACGCGGCGGGTCCGCCAAGGTAAAAGCGCGGAAATCGGTTTTACGGTTAAGGTCGATCACAATGCGCGTTTTGCCCGCATTCAGACCATAACGAATGCCTTCGACCACCTGCGTACCCGTGCCTTGCGCCTGCAAGGGAGCAGGCTGCAAGCCGAAAGCCAGCATGACAGCAAAAACCACATATAATATGACAAAAGAGCGACTCAGGCGCGTCATGAATACCCCGAATAAATCCCAAACAGTCTGCAAAGACCGTTTTTCCCCACACCCAGTATAAACAATCTGCCCGCATGGAAACAATAAATCTTGGCTTAAATATCATGATTCCATGGATTTAAACCTCTCTCCCCTCTCTCGCAGGCCTCCTTTGGACATTTCATACGAATAAAACATTGAGAACGCCGGCGAAGGCGCGTATCATCCGCCTTGCGACAAAAAGTATTCCCCGGACTGTATGCTGCCGTCTGATGCGGAATATCGGGTCAACAAGTTTTGAGGTCGGCTCATTTCAACCTCCTGCTTTTCGGAAAACACTCCGGAAAAGTCAGTGCGAATGGGCCCGGTGACAAGAACCGAGATTTTTTGGCAAGCTGCGTCCGGTTTCCTTACCTATACGGACGCGCTCTATAGACGGGGTAAAGCGCTTTCACGCCTGAAAGCAATAAACCAGACCCCCTGTAGATAACCTGCCGGTTCAAGGCACTGCCAGCCTGACAGAACAGAACGGCGCGCCGGTTTTTCCCATGTCGCAGGGAAAGACCCCACGGCTTTGCGCCCAAAGGATTGGATACAATGACAAAAAAGATGCTGATCGACACAACACATCCCGAAGAAACACGGGTAGCTGTTGTTTCGGGGAACCGCCTCGAAGAATATGACTACGAAAACATTCTGCGCAAGCAGCTGAAAAGCAATATCTATCTGGTAAAAGTCACACGTGTGGAGCCGTCTTTGCAGGCGGCTTTTGTTGATTTTGGCGGCAACCGCCACGGCTTTTTGCCCTTCCCTGAAATCCACCCCGATTATTACCGCATTCCCATCGCCGACCGCGAAGCCCTGATCGCAGAGGAACGCGCCCTGGCCGCCGCACAAGCCGCCAAGGAAGACGAAGAAGACGCCGCCGAACTGGCCGAACTGGCCGAACGCGGCGTAGTTATCGAAGAAGACGATGAAGATGGCGAAGACGATCTGGGCGATGCGCCCCGCGCCGAAATCATCGACATGATTGATGACGAAGAAGATGAGGAAGAGGACGACGAAGAGCCCTATACCCCCATCCATACCGGCTCCATCGCCGCCGACATCGCACAGGAATCCCTGATCGACGACAGCGAAGACGACGAAGATGAAGAAGAAACCGGCGAAGACCACGCCGAAGATCATGAACATGGGCACGAATCAGGCGATGCTGCGCATGGTTTTGACGCTGCCGATGCCGAAGAAGCCGATGAAACCGGCACCGAAGCCGCCGAAGGTGAAACGGCTGAAACCGCCGCCGAAGGCGAAGAAGCAGCAGCCCCCGCACAAGGCCGCGGCGGACGCGGCCGCCGCAAGCGTGACGTGGAAACAGTCGGTGGCGATGTGGTGGAATCACCCGTCTTCCGCTCTTCCATCAAACGCCGTTACAAAATCCAGGAAGTCATCAAGCGCAACCAGATCATGCTGATCCAGATCAGCAAGGAAGAGCGCGGCAACAAAGGCGCGGCTGTCACCAGCTATATCTCCCTGCCCGGCCGCTATTGCGTATTGATGCCGAATTCCCCCCGTGGCGGCGGCGTTTCGCGCAAAGTATCCAATGCCAAAGACCGTCAACGGTTGAAAAAAATCCTGCATGAACTGAACGTCCCCGAAGGCATGTCGGTTATCCTGCGCACGGCCGGCGTTGCCAGATCCAAGGCGGAGATCAAGCGCGATCTTGATTACTTGCTGCGCCTGTGGGACCAGATCCGCGAACACACCCTGAAATCCACCGCACCTGCGTTGATTTACGAGGAAGGCAACCTGATCAAACGCGCCATCCGCGATCTGTACCGCCGCGATATTGACGAAGTACATGTGGCCGGCGAAGAAGGTTTCAAGGCTGCCAAAGATTTCATGCGCACCCTGATGCCCAGCCACGCCGACCGCGTGCACGAATACAAAAACGGCGATATCCCGCTGTTTTTCCGTTATCAGGTTGAAAAGCAGATTGACGAAATCCACAACCCGACCGTTCACCTGAAATCGGGCGGATACATCGTTATCAATCCGACAGAGGCACTGGTTTCCATCGACGTGAA
>JAVEWI010000065.1:0-7685 GCA_034004625.1 Bdellovibrionales bacterium | reverse complement strand
CGCCAACAGCCGTCGCGCTCACGCACACGTTTTCGCTGGGACGCATGGCACGGTGTGTATCAATTTCAACGCCCATAATGGCCATATTGGTACGGTTTGCATCGAAACCGTCCGTGAACTGACCTACCATATTTGACTGGTCGGAATCCGCCGTGTTGATCTGGATGGTCATCGCCTGCATCGCAGGGCGCAGGTTATAGAGCCAGAAAACATCGAACCAGTCGGTCATGTTTTTGCCGACTTCCAGAACCTTTGCCGCAACTGCCATGTTAAAGGCAGCCATGGCTTCCAAAAATTTAAGGGAGATTTGCGTGGTGGCGATGGCGATACCCGGCAGGGTGGTCGTGGTATTTACCAGTGTAATTGCAGTGCTCATACCACCGGCGGCATAGGTACAAAGACTGCAAACGCATTGTGCTTGCGCTTTACAAGATGTTGTGACGTTGAGCGAGAGATACCCCGCCATCATAAAGCCGATCACGCCGACTACAGCGAGGAGCTTCTTGATCGAACCTAAAACTGCCATATCCCGAAATACCCCTGTCACGCACGTCTCCGGAATCACCGGAATCGCTGGTTAGCACAAAACCTTAGTCTTATCATTGTATCACATTTATCTAAAATGTGATACATTTCAAAAACATTGTGTATTTTCAGGCGGTTAGATACAGCTTACGGCGTGGCGTCGTAAGATTTTACCACCAAGACTCTGGGACCGTCCTTGCTTTGGTGCAATTGGCCATAGGGCTGCGGACGCACAGCGGCGAATTGATCCAGCAATTTACCGACGGCTTCGTCATAGGAACCGGCGTAGCTGATGTCGCCTTTCAACTTGTAGTCATAATCAATCGACCAATAAAGCTCGACACTGGCTTCTTCAGACCAGTTTTTGAGCGTATCGCGCAAGGTTGCACCTTTCGCGCCGGCCCAGGGGCCTTCTTTTTTCACCGCGGCGGCTTTGGATTCTTCTGCCTTGGGCGCTGCCTTCACGGCTACAGGGGCGTCAACCTTGGCGGTTTCGGCGGGCGCCGCAATCAGGGATACGGGCGCTTCGACAGCCTCCGCTTTCGCTGCCGTTTTTTCAGCTGCTTTTTCAACTTTTTTCTCGGCTGCCGGTGCGGCAACTGCAACAGCGGTTTCCGGTGCGGGGCTCATCTGCGGCGGGGCAGACATATCCTGCTTTGCCGCAGGCGGCAAAGACGTTACCGGCACGGGGCGCGTGCTGGAGGTTTCGGGTTTATACGACATGCGCTCTTCGCTTTTTTGCACATCGGCAACCGGCGCGGCGGCTGTAACAGGGGCAATCTCGTGCTGCGTGCCCGCGGTGCGGGTATCAACAGCGGGCGCAGCCGCATGGCGCGTACGGCGGATGGTCACGGGTTCTGCAGCAGCAGTATCTTCAGCTGCGGCAACCGTTTCAACGGCAGGTGCGGCAACAACTGCAACCGGCGCTTCGGAAGCTGCGGCATGCGCAACCGGCGCGACATTTTCTTCAGGCATCGAAGACATGCGTGCGGCAGCCGCCGCAGCCTGCGGCGACAAAACAACTTCACCGCTGTTGAATGCGCCCACAACAATGACGTTGCCCTGCTGCTGGAAGCCGAGGCCATGCGGCGACAGCATATCATCCATGACGGCAGTCCATGCCTTGCCGCCTTCCCACGATACCATCGTGCCCGGGTTCACGCCGGGGGAGAAAGAGAATTGGTGACCCGCAGGCGCCACTTGCTGGAGCGCGATAACCAAAGGCAGGTCGCGGCCAAAGCCTGCAACAATTTCGGCATCTTCGATCGGTGTTGTCACAACAGCCGCCGGCGCGGGCGCAGCGGCAAAAGGCGCGAGCGCAGGGCTGACAGGCGCCACGGGCGCGCTTTCAACAGGTACCGCGGGCGCGGCAACGGCGGAATGCGCAGGCTGCGTACCATCCCAGCTGATAACGGGCTCCAGACCGGACAAATCACCATGTCCCGCACCTTGCTGCACCGGTGCGGGCGCAGCTTTGCGCACCGGCGGCTCAATCGGGCCACGCCATTCGAAACCGGCTTCGGCAACGGTGGTAAAGCACAAAAGCGCCAGACCCGAAACGGTAAGAGTACGACCAAAAAACTGCATGAACGAAGGCTTGTGTGTCATCGTATTGTCCTGCTGTGAAAGCGCGTGGATAAAAAAGCGACTATATTTTAGTCCCAAAAACCAACCGAGATCAACCATCTGTCCTCTGACATCTGCTTGCCGTTTTTTCTGTGGCCCCGGTTGAAAACCACAAAAAATCCGCAAGGCCATTTCGTTTTAAGAGCCGGTATCCTGCAGCTTGCGGCGGCGCGTCCATATCCAGCCCGGACGTTTTGTCCCGATCAGCCAGACACGCAACGAACGCAGCGCGGCCGGGAAAGAAAGCCCCTTGCGCTCCAGCACATAAAACACCAGCAAAACGGTAATCAGCAGGCAAAGCGTCCAGATACGGAAGTGAATCAGCAGCAAAGCCACAAAAAGCCCCGCGCGCGCATCAAAGGTGAAAAAGCGCACGGTTTTCATGGTATTACGCCAATGCCACGATTTGCCTTCTTCTTCAGACATTAATGCCCTCCCCCTTCGCCTTTTGTACCTTGCTGGTAAATCAGGTAATGGCGTTTTTCGATCAGGCCGGCATCAAAAGCATCCTTGGCGGCCTGTTCCATGGTCTTGCCGTATTTCGGCACCATCTGCATCAATTCCAAAGGCCACTGGTCAAAGGTCAGGCTGAGCAGACGTTCGCGGATTTCTTCGGTAAACGGCATATATTCGCGCAAAGCCACACGGCCGCCGCCGATTTTCGGCACCAGCGTCTGCGTCACCACCATACGGATGGTTTCCATGAGCGCAAAGGCACGCTCCGTACGCTCCGAAGGCTCGAAGGTCGAGACCATACGGCGAATGGTTGCGGCAACACCCGTCGTGTGAACCGTGGCGTAAACGGTATGGCCCGTCTGCCCCGCTTCGATCGCGGCGGAAATTGTTTCGCGGTCACGCGCCTCACCCACCAGAATAATTTCAGGCTTGCGGCGCAATGCGTTTCGCACGCCGGCGGCGAAGGAGGGCAAGTGGCGCGGAATTTCCGACTGCGCCACGAGCGAGCGTTTGGAGGTAATCGTATCGTAGGTAAATTCAATCGGCGCTTCGTAGGTCAGCATCTTGCCGCAGCCATGCAGGCTTTCGATCAACATACGATTCCCCGCAGCCAGCAAGGTGGATTTACCCGAACCCGTCGGCCCCGTGACCAGCACCAAACCCTGACGCGGTTTCCAGTTGGCGATGATTTCTTCTTCGATATTCAGCTGCTTCATCGTCGGCGGTGCCGATGGCAGGGTACGCATGGTCACCTGCACGCCGTCACGGCCATCGGCCAGAATAGCCGTCATGTTCACACGAAAACGCGTGCGGGTGAAACGATCCACCATGACTTCATAAGACAAGTCGATATCCGCGCCACCCGCCAGAATGGCGAGCGCTTCCGTACCGTAAAGCTTGACCAGAACCGCCGCCATATCCGCCGCGTCAAGCGCGCGATAGGTGGACGGGTACAGCGTACCGTGAATTTCACTATAAACGGAACGGTTGGACTGGAAGGTAATATCCGACGCGCCCTTCTTCACGCACCATAGCAAGAAGGGGTCGATGTGATGCTCAAGAAAGCGGTCGGGTTCGGCCGGCCATGTTTCCTTGAGATCGTCAACCCCCCGCTTGAGAAGGCTTACCGGTCTGCCGGCTTCCATAGTTCTCCACCTGTCAGGAATTGCGAGGGACCCGTAATGCGCAGCGCACGGTCACCTACGCGCATTTCATTGCCGCCACCGGTCACGCCGCGATCTTCATGCAGCGCATAGGGCTGGGAAATCTTGCCCTGCGCCAGCAACACACGATAACGCACCATGCCGTCATAATCGGCAACCAGCTGGTTCAGGCCGGTTTCAAAAGCGGCTTCGGCCTGCTGGAAGCCAGCGTCCCAACCGTCTTTTACCCAGCCATTCCAATCGCCCTGTTCCTTGGCATCCTTGGGCCACAGAACGCGCGGCGGCGGCGCAATTTCAGATTCGTAGTTCAAAACCAGATATTGGCGCCAGTTGCGTGCGGTCGGCACGATACGGGCCTGCTGGTTGATTTTCAAAACCTGATCGGCAACAGCAGCCTCAACGCCGCCTTCGGTAATAACCATGGCATCGAGGGTTTCTTTCACGATCGGCGGTTCGATCATCAGGCCGGAAGGCGCCTTGACCAAAAGCGGACGGAAATCGAACACACGGTCCATCACACGTTCATAGCCGCCCAGACGCTCGAGAATCTGGAAGTTACGCTTGGCAAGACCGCCACGCGCGCCATAGGACAAAGCCGCTTCACGCTGCGCATCGCGGCGCATGTCGAGGGCGATTTCCTTCGCGATCAGGTCATCCGTGATCGCAGGATTGGTGCCATGGGTTTTGTGGATTTGCTGAAGATGATGCATCTCCGGCGGCGTTTTCACACCCTCCAGAGGATTTACCTCTTCTTTTTTCGGCGTCAGGCCGAAAAGACTCAGATTCGGATGCGCTTCCTTGGCAAGGCCCTGCGCCTTGTACATCGGGCTATCCGGATCCAGAATGTCGCCGGTGTAGTTACCGCCGCCAAAGCCAGCATCCGCATTGATCGCGGGCACAGGCCCCATAGCGCCCGCCTGACCGTAAGGCGTGCTGGGCACTTGCTGCATCGGGAAAGGCGTCGCACCGGTAGAAGAGGCCGCAGCCTGCTGGTCTGCCAATGCCTGCGCCAGCGCATCGGGCGTCAGCCCCTGCGCCGAAGCGGGTGCGGAAACGGCCACCATTGCGGCAAAAGCGCAAAGGCCGATGACAAAACGGCTAACCGCCGGACGCTGCATTGCCTTAAGCTTAACCGCCGGAAACTGGGGCATAGTTCAACTCCACAAGACGTTGTTCAGGATCAACCACGATATTCGCACGCAGGCCAGCTTGCAGGCCGACGTCACGCAGGACTTCGACAACTGCTTTTTGCTTGGCTTGCACCGACACCACAACGGGCGCGGGCGGCACATCGCCGTTCACCTGGAATTCGTAACCTGCGCGGTCTGCCAGACGTTTGGCAATCGGCTCGATCGGGCCGACCCAATCAACCGAAACCGTGCGGCGCAGTTCTTGCGGAGCATAGGGCGCGGCCTGAACAGCGACGCCGGGGTTGCGCGCCTGCTCGACCGAAGCGAGCGTTTGCAGCGCAGAAGAAGCTTTATCTACGGCCGCTGCAAGGCGCAGGCTGACCGGATCGGGAGAGGCCACCATCTGGTGATCAATTTTCGTCGCCGGAGCGCAAGCCGAAAGAGCGAGCAAAGCCACGCCGCCGATAAAGGAAATTTTTTTGTTCATGAGAGTTGTTCCATCACTGCCCGAAAAGAGGGAAAGACATTTGCGTGGATTGATCTTAACCATTTTCAAGCGCATTGCAAACAGCATGCTGCCTGTTTTCAACATTTTCTATGCTCTATCTGGAAATTGTCGCCATGGAGAGCCGCCCAGGCTGCCTTACAGGCCAAAGCTTTCGTCATAATCAGGGAAAGGGCGTAAAGAGGTGCACGGCACCAGCCGAAAGCTTATCCTCCCCTGCGCGCGAAAGTTATCCCCCCTGCGCGCGAAAGTTACCCCCCCTGCGCGCGGCGCGGCGCCACGGGGCGGGAATAAGCCAAAAGGTCTTCGGGACTGCGCACCAAACGGTAACGCTGCATGGCGTTCATCACCTTGGCACGGTAGCGCGTGCCCAGATGGGGGGTGGCGGAATGGTAATAGGCAATGCCCTGATAAAGACTGCCGGTCTGGTTGATCTTTTTGCGTAAAATCCATGTCCCGACGCCGATGTTCACACAGGCATCGTCCCGCACCAGCTTATGCGCCGCATCCCGCGACACGCCCCAATGCCGCGCCAGTTCGGGCATCCAGATTGTATTGATCTGCATAGGGCCCAGATCCGCCGTGCCATTGGTGTTTTTAGACGCCATGCCCACGCGCCCGCCCTCGACATGCAAAATGCCGAGAATAACGGACGGCGGCACAGAATAAGTCTGTGCCGCGGTAAAAATACAAACTGCCAGCGCCTGCGCCGTAATCATGCGGCTTTTTTTACTTCCTGCCCCGGCTTTGCGTCCCTTGGGCTTTTTATTGCGGTTTTATCAGTTACGGGTCAATTCGGATTGCAGCAACATCATGTTGCCCGGCTTGCCCGGAATAACCGTCAGCTTGCCGTCGTCAGGACGGCGGTAAATGGTAAAGGGAGATTGCGTGATGTTGAAATCGGCCACCAGCTTGGTATTGGCACCGATCGCCGCCAGCGCGCCATCCACAATTTTATCTTTGCCGAGGGCTTCGGCCTTGCCGTCAATATATTCAGACCATGCCGTCGCCGGATCAGCGCTAGACAGCAGGGCAGCGCCGCCTTCACGGTTTGCCGGCGCCTGACCAAAAGGCACCAGACGCACCTGCAGCCTGCCGTCTTTTACCGCAGGGGCAAGGTCTTTCCAGTATTCCTTGCAATGGTCGCAGTTCACGTTCATCAGCACATAGAGATAAGGCGCGTCATTCTTGCCGGCCTGCGCCCATGCGGCGCGGCGTTCCAAAGTCGCGTAAAAACGCTCGGATTTCGATGCCGTGCTGCGTGCTTCTTCCGCGCCGGGCAGGGCTTCTTGCGAGCCTTCCATCTTGGCTTTCAGCGCATGCAGCTGGCTCATGGTTTCAACCGCACCATCAGGATTAACCAATTGCCCAAGCACAAGGCCGCCCTGCGCGGTGGTATAGGCGGTGCGCGGCGGCAGGTCGCTGCGGGTCAGAAGCCAGCCGTCAAGACCAAAGGCATGCCCGATAAATTCAATCTCGCCGCCGTCTTTCTTAAATTTATCCAGTTCAGGATGGCGCAGTTCGTTCAGCGGCGCAGCCTCCGCTTCGGCGGCGGCTTGCGCGGTTTCCGCTTTTTGCGCAAAGGCCGCGGCAGAAACGCTGATCATCGCGATCAAAGCCAGCGCGGCAAACAAACGGCGGGCGGGCAAATGCGTAAATGCGGAAAAAGACATGATCCTGACCAACCCTTTATATAAGGGCCCCCTGAAAACGGCGCACAGGGCGCCTGAAAAACAAAAACGCCCCAAGGCGTCCGGTATCAAGGCAGGGCATCGGTCGCTGTGAAGCCTTGCCATTGCCGCCTTGCCCCCGAACCTTAATATATTTGCGGGCGCAGCGACATTTTTTTTTGCAGTAGCGGGTTTTTTTGCAGTAGCAGGCTTTTTTACCGCGCGCCGGGCGGGTTTAACAAAAAACACCCGGCAGGAATCATCTGCGTTTTTGCGCAAACCATTCCCATACCCGAAAGCCTGCCTCTTTATCATTATAAACACTGATTAGATAAATGCCATAATAAACAATGCGCGCCCAAGACAAAGCCCGATCCGCCCAAGCGAAACCCTGTCTTAAAGCTTGAACCCGCCCATAGGGCCGCCACCCGGTTTTTTGCGGTTTTTCACGTTCAGCGGTGGCGACAGCAAAATATCCTCGGATGCCTTGGGCGCCGCAGGTGCCTGGCCCGCCTGCGCCGCAGGTGTCTGGTTTGCGGGGGCGCTGCGCCCGTCGGGCATGGCGCTCAGCAATTACTGGGTGATGTTATTGCGCGAGGATACATCGCGG
>JAVEWI010000064.1:0-7812 GCA_034004625.1 Bdellovibrionales bacterium | reverse complement strand
AGTGTTTTCAAGGCAGTCTGCGCACGGGTGATTTCGGACATCAGGGTTTGCTGATCCGCCGGAGGCAGGTCGCAAAATACGCGCACATCGTCGCGCATCGGCACCAGATAAAGCCAATGCCATGTTTTGTCGTTTTTCAGGCACACACGGCACAGGTCCCAATCCGCAATATGGAACGAACTGTCTGCCAGGCGGTGATCGAGTGAAAAAGTCACGCAGGCCTCTTTAAAAACACGTCAAAAATACAAATTCAATTCCGCCTGCCGTTACAGGCCGGAACGTTTTATATAATAGGCGATGAAACAGGCTATAAAAAAGCAAAAAAGCCGCTAAGATGATGAAAACCACTTAAAAAGAGTTATTGAAAACCCATGTCCCAGCCCAAATCGCCCCAGCCCAAATCCCGCCGCCTTGTTGTTATCTGCGCTATTGGCGCCCTTGCCCTGCTGGCTCTTGGCGGCGGCATGCTGCTTAAAAACGTTTTGCCGTCGCAGGCCAAGACGGAGGCAGAGCGCCAGGCCATGGCCCGTAATATCGCGATTGTGCACAAGGCATTCTATACCCGTCTGGACGACCGTGCAAAAACCCATACGGCGGCAGATGTCAGCACCTATATCCATGCCAGCATCCAGAACGACCCGGCCCTGCTGGCGGTGGCGCTTGACTGGGCGCGGGATAATTCCGCAGGTCAGGGCGATTTGCAAAACCTGAACCCGTTTTATTTCATGGTCTATACCGACCTTGCCTATTTGGGGGCGCAGGCTTTTGAAATGCAAGGCATGCGTGCAGAATACGAAGACCTGTCCAAGGCCGCCTTTGCCAGCTTGCTGACTTTTGACGTCTTGACGGCAACGGACGCCCTGCGCTGCGCCGATAAAACAGTGCGCGATTTGCGGACAACGCTGGTTGCCCCGCGTTATCAATTGCTGGATTACGTTTTTGACATCATGTCGCCGGAACAGATGGACGAATTGTTTATCACCATCCTGCGTACCGAAAGCGCCATGGGACTGCGCGCGGAAAACCGCGAGCTTTGCGCAGGCGGCGCGGAAGGCAAGCTTGCCCTGCTCCAGCATCCGGATGCCAAACGTACGGAAATCGACGTACCGGAAACCCCGGGCGCCAAGCGCACTATTCTGGTGCCGCCGGAAAATTTCAAGTTCCAACCCAGCTATATTTCCCTGGATGACTGGCTGGCGCTGCGCGAACCTATGCAGAATGCCGTGCGCGATTCATGGTTCCAGCGTCAGGTCAACCATACCAACCAAAAAGCGGCCGAGCTGATTGGCGAATATATCAAGGAAAATCCGGAAGCCTTGAACAGCGCGGCACCGGATGCTGTCCCTGCAGAAAAATCGCAAACAGAAAAGCCCGCCCCCAAAAAACAATAAAAACACCAAGGCAGATATCTATTGAAACCGCTTAAAAAAGAGTACCCGCCGCTTTTTCCCAAGCCGGAGGCAGGCACAGCAACGCGCATTGCCGATGGTCTTTACTGGCTTCGGTTTGACCTGCCTTTTGCATTGAACCACGTTAACGTCTGGCTTTTGGACGGCGGCGCAGCGGGCTGGACTATCATCGACAGCGGGTTTAATGACGAACCCACATTGGCGGCATGGGAAAAGGTTTTTGCGCAAACCATCGGCACAAAGCCGGTTGAAAAAATATTTATGACGCATTTCCACCCCGACCATTTCGGTCTGGCCGGATGGCTGCATGACAAAACCAAAGCCCCCGTTGAAATGACCGCGGGCGAATGGCGCATGGTGCAAAGCCTGACGGATGACGACAGCGTGGAACGTCTGACGCAAATGTATAAACCGTATTACACCCATGCGGGTGTGACGGATGACATGATGGAAAAACTGCTGAACCGCCGTATGAAATACCGCAGCGTTATCCACCCGCCGCCGCCGCAAGTGGAAACGGTGCATCCGGATATGGAGATTACGCTGGCGGGCCGCACATGGCGCATCATTGGCGGATACGGCCACAGCCCAGAACATGCCAGCCTGTATAACGCCGCGGATAAAATCTTTATTGCCGGCGATATGGTGCTGCCCTTCATCACGCCGAATATCAGCTATTTCCCCGGCAACCCGCCCGGACATGACCCTGTTGCCGGGTATATAGAGACGCTTGAGCGCATTCGCCGCGATGTACCGGATGATGTTCTGGTTCTGCCGTCCCATGGTATCCCGTTTTACGGGCTGCACGACCGCATAGGCGCCATTTTGGCGCATCACACCGAACGGCTGGAGAAAATCGCCCAGATCCTGTCCCAAGGCCCGCAAACGGGCTATTCCGCAATGCAGGCACTCTTCGCCCATCGTGAATTAAATTCGGGTGATGTTTTCTTTGCCCTTGGCGAAACGGTGGCGCATTTGATTTATGGCGTGCGCAGAGGACAGGTCGTTGAAAAATTTGAACAAAATCAGATTATTTATCAACAGCCGTAAAAACAGCGTCTTTTTCAAGGCCAAAAGCAATAATATTACATTCCTGAACCGTTGACGGAAACTTTCTGGCAAATTACACTGCCTATACCTCATTCTCATAAAAACAAGACTGGAGCCGGCACCCATGGCTGATAAAAAAGATTTTGTATATGATCCCGACCGTAACGCCCTGCACCGCGGCGATTACCGCCCGACAGAATACAAAATTCCGTCTGTAAAGCTGGACATCCAGCTGGATGAAGAAGAAACCGTGGTGACCAGCCATATCCACGTCACCCGCAATCCTGCCCTGCCCCATGCCGGTGGCGCCTTGGTGCTGGACGGCGAAGCGATGAAGCTCAAATCGCTCAAGATCACAGAAAACGGCGTGACGCGCGATATGGACCGCAGCGAATTTGTCGTGACCGATAAAAACCTGATTTTGAAAAACCCGCCCGCGCAGCCTTTCGACCTTGAAATCGTCACGCAGGTAAACCCCAAACAAAACACCACCCTGTCCGGTATTTACATGGCGGGTGATATTCTGTGTTCGCAATGCGAAGCGCAGGGTTTCCGCCGCATTACCTATTTCCTCGACCGCCCTGACAATCTGGCGACTTATGATGTCAAGCTGACGGGCGACATGCACAAATTCCCCGTGCTGCTGTCCAACGGCAACGGCGTGCCGACACAGACCGTCAATAACGGTGACGGCACGCATAGCATTACATGGAACGACCCTTGGCCGAAGCCGAGCTATCTTTTCGCAGTTGTCGCCGGTGACATGCATGTGATCGAAGATACGTTTACCACCATGAACGGTAAAAAAGTCGATCTGCGCATTTATGTGCAGGACGGGTACGAAGACAAAGTCACATGGGCCATGGAATCCCTGAAACGTTCCATGAAATGGGACGAAGACCGTTATGGACGTGAATACGACCTTGATTGCTTCCACATTGTCGCCGTTGATAAATTCAACGCAGGCGCGATGGAAAACAAAGGCCTCAACGTATTCAACGTCAAATATCTGGTCGGCAGCCCCGAAATGTCCACCGATGATGAATTGATCGACATCGAAGCCGTCATCGGACATGAATATTTCCACAACTATTCCGGCGACCGCGTTACCGTGCGCGACTGGTTTGAATTGACATTGAAAGAAGGCCTGACCGTTCTGCGCGACCGCCAGTTCACCGAAGACATGCATTCCAAGGAAATCAAGAGGATTGACGATGCCATCGGCCTGCGTTCCGCACAGTTCATGGAAGATGCCGGCCCGACGTCGCATCCTATCCGTCCTGACCGTGTCGAAGAATTTGATAACATCTATACCGGCACGATCTACGAAAAAGGGTCGCATGTCCTTGGCATGCTGCACACCATGATGGGTGAAACCACATGGCGTAGCGCGATGGATGAGTATTTCACCCGCTTTGACGGGCAAGCCGTCACCTGTGACGATTTCGTGGATGTGATGCAGGAAGTATCCGGCATTGACCTGACCCAGTTCCGCAAATGGTACAGCCAGTCCGGCACGCCGGAAATCAGCTATAGCGGGCATTACGATGCAGCCACGCAGACCTACCGCTTGACCTTGACCCAGAACACGCCGCCTTCTGCGGATCAGGCGCATAAAGAACCCATGCACATGCCTATCGCGCTTGGCCTGATCGGCGCGGACGGCAATGATATTCCCCTGTCGCTGTCCACCGATGCTGCGGGCAGCGATGCCCCCGCCACACGCGTATTGCATTTGACCGAAGCCAGCCAGACGTTTGAATTCAAAAACGTGGATGGTCCCGTGGTGCCTTCGCTTCTGCGCGGGTTTTCGGCGCCGGTCAAAATCACCACGCAGCCCGCGGACGATGAACTGGTTTTCCGCATGGCGCATGACAGCGACGGTTTCAACAAATACGAAGCCACCGAACGTCTGATGGTAAAAACCCTGCACAAACTGATCCAACAGGCGGAAAATGATTTGCCGCTCACGCTGGATGCCGGATTTATCGCGGCCTATGGCGAAAATGTCAAAAATGCCGCCACGGGCGATCTGGCTTTCAACGCGCGCACGCTGGGATTGCCGCCCTATAACATCATCATTCAGGATCTCAAAGTCCTCGACCCTGATGCTGTTGCAGAGGCAGTGGATTTCCTGAAAACCACTTTGGCGAAAACGTTCGAACCTGAACTGAAATCCATCTATGCCGCCACAGCGGCACCGGCGGGTGAAAAATACGATGTGGTGCCTGCACAAGTCGGCCGCCGCGAGCTGCACAATACCGTTCTGGGCTTCATCGGCAAACTCGAAACGCCGGAAGCGGCATTGGACGCCGTTGCGCAATACGGCCATTCCAAAAACATGACGGAAAAACTGGCGGCGCTGGGCACCCTTACACGCATGACATCCGAAGATGCGATCCCTGTGGCCGATAAATTGCTGGGCGATTTCTATACCCGTTACAAGGATAACAATAACCTTGTCGATAAATGGTTGTCGCTGCAGGCCGGACGTCCGGCTGAAGGCGCGTTGGAACGTGTCAAAGACCTGATGAAACATGAAGCCTATGACCCGACCAACCCGAACAAGGTATATGCCCTGATTGGTGGCTTCACTGCCGGAAATCCTTCTGCTTTCCACGACAAAGACGGCAGCGGGTATAAATTCCTGGCCGATACCATTATCGACCTTAACGACATCAATGCCAAAACGGCGACAAACCTTGCCAAACGTTTCACCCAGTTCAAACGCTATGACAGCGAACGTCAGGATTTGATGGTTGAACAGATGCAACGCATCATGGCCTTGCCGACGCTTGATATCGGCATCAAGGAAATCATCGGCAAAGCGCTTGATACGGTCGAGAAAAAGCAGACCAACGATAATAAACGCAAATCCGCCCCTGCACGCAAACAAGGGTAAGGAGAAATTTGCCTTAATAGAAAAAAACGGCAGCCTGTAAAAAGGCTGCCGTTTTTTGTTTTTTTAAGTGCTAAACGAAATCAAGATCGAAGCCGCCCGTTTCCTGGTTTTTGTCATTTTCCTTTGAAAGGCCGTCTAGCGCGCTGCGCAATTGCCAATAAAGATCGGCAGCCAGTTCCAGTTTATACAAATCAAAATCAGCGCCTTCTTCCTGCTCCTCCTTGAAATGTTCAAATGATTTTTCCAGCGTTTGATGCAGGCCTGTAATTTGCTGCAACATGCGCTGTTTTTGCTCTTCGCTCATTTTCTGACATCCTCTGACAGAGTCATTATTTAAATTTATAATTATCGGTTGTTGCCACCCATGTCGATTTCCATACCGTCGTATGCAGGACGGATATCCGGCGGCAATTCATCGCACAGGGTTTTATAATCCATATGAGTGGTCAGTACGGTGATATAGGTCATTTTGGGTTTTAAGATAGCCGCCCATTCCTTGACACGTTTCAGGTTCGCGTGCGTCATCACGGTTTCTTTGTTGTAACTGCTGGCATCCACAATCCATGTCTCAATGCCGCGCAAGGCCTTGAGCGATTTCTCGGGCATTTCCGCCACGTCCACGCAATAAGCAAAGTCACCAAAACGGAAGCCCAGAGAAAGACAGGTTGTATGATCCTGTTCGAAGGTTTCGATTTCGATATCGCCGATTTTAAACGTGTCGTAATTGCCGACTTCGTGACGGCTGAAAGATTGCACGTAAATGCCATTGCTGCTGGTATTGAACAGATACGGCCAGCGGCGGTCGATTTCGTCGAGCGTTTCCTTGTTGCTGTAAACCGGCATCATCTGGTTATTGTGATAAGCCAGCACGCGCAGGTCATCAATGCCGTTCACGTGGTCGGAATGTGCATGGCTGATAAGCGCAGCGTCCAGTTTTTTTAATCCAACATCATTCAATTGGTGGCGCAGGTCATAGCTGGCATCGATCAGGATATTGGTTTTTTCCGATTGCACGAGCAAAGAAGCGCGATTGCGGCGGTTTTTTGGTTCGTTCGGATCACAGGTTCCCCAAAATCCGCCAGCCGCCGGTGTCCCCAGCGATGAACCGCTGCCCAAAACCGTAAACTTCATTTTAACCACCCTTCTTCTTTTCCGGCTTTGTGTTTTATTATGCCGGATTGTCCATGTCAGTTTTCCGCGACTTGCGCACGGTTAAACAAACGCAGGAAATTTTCACCTGTCCGGCGCACGATTTCTTCGTAAGAAACGCCTTTTAATTCCGCTACCATACGTGCGGTATGCACAACAAATGCCGGTTCGTTCCGCTTGCCGCGGTTGGGCATGGGCGCCAGATACGGGCTGTCCGTTTCAACCAGAATACGGTCGAGCGGCGTGCGTTTAACCACTTCGCGCAGGTCGTCCGATTTTTTAAACGTAATGATGCCGGAAAACGAAACGTAAAATCCGATATCAAGCGCCTGATCTGCAAGCCATTGCGTGCCGCTGAAACAATGCATGACACCGCGTGATTTCCCCTGCCCCGCGCCGCGCAGAATATCCATCGTATCCTGTTCTGCATCGCGGGTGTGGATAACCAGCGGCAGGTCGGTTTCAATGCCGGCTGCAATATGGTTTTCAAAAACCTTTTTCTGCGCATCGCGCGGCGCATGATCGTAATAATAATCAAGGCCGGTTTCGCCCAGCCCCGCCACTTTCGGCAATCCAGCCAAGGCGACAATGTCATCAACGCCCAGCGCCAGTTCCGCTTCCTCACCCGCATGGTGTGGATGCGTGCCAACGGTGCAATGGATAAACGGAAATTTATCCGCAACCGCGCGGATGCGGTCGAAATGCGCAATTTGGGTGCAGATGGTCATCATCTGCTGTACGCCTGCACTGCGTGCGCGGTTGACAATTTCCGCGACGCCTTCTTGTTCAAAATCCGGATAATCCAGATGGCAATGGCTATCGACCAGCATCAGGCTGTCTTTTCCTGTTGCGCGGTTTCTTCGTCCACCACACGGGGGAAGACACCTTCGGGTTTTGGCAATTCCGTGCCGGGCTGCAAAGCATGTTGCGACCCGATAAACGAAAATTCACGCGCATCCGCCGCCACGCTGACTTGGTCCAGAATTTTTTGCGCCGCCACGGGCACAAAGGGTTGCAGGATCAAACCGATATTGCGGATGGTTTCCGCCAGCACATAAAGCACCGTCTGCATGCGCGCGGGGTCTGTTTTTTTCAACGTCCACGGCGCTTGTTCATCAATATAGGCATTGGCGGCATTCGCGGCGTGCACGATTTCTTCAAGCGCGCGGCTGAATTGCATTTTTTCAAATTCGCTACGTACAGCAATCAACATTTCCTGTCCGGCGTGGTTCAGCAATGCGTGGTCAACGTCTTCCAAAATGCCCGGTTGCGGCACTTTGGCTTCGCAGTTTTTATTGATCT
>JAVEWI010000063.1:0-7834 GCA_034004625.1 Bdellovibrionales bacterium | reverse complement strand
CCCGCCAAAAAGAAAAACACCAAAAACGAAGAAGCCCCCACCGTTGGTGTGGTGAGCCTTGGTTGCCCCAAAGCCTTGGTGGATACGGAGCGGATTTTGACCCAGTTGCGATCCGAAGGATACCAGCTGTCACCCAGTTACGAAGACGCCAATGTAGTCATCGTCAATACATGCGGTTTTCTGGACAGCGCGAAAAAAGAATCCCTCGAAGCCATTGGCGAAGCGATGGATGCGAACGGCAAAGTCATCGTCACCGGTTGCATGGGGGCGGAGCCGGAACAGATTACCAAGGAATATCCCAAAGTCCTCGCCGTGACAGGCCCGCAGCAATATGAAGAAGTCGTAGGGGCCGTGCATAAAGTCGCACCGCCGCCGCATGATCCCTATGTCGATCTGGTGCCGCCGCAGGGCATCAAGCTGACCCCGCGTCATTACGCCTATTTGAAAATTTCCGAAGGATGCAATAACCGCTGCTCTTTCTGCATTATTCCTTCGCTGCGCGGCGATCTGGTATCGCGCCCGATTATTCAGGTGATGGCAGAGGCTGAACGTCTGGTCAAAGCCGGCGTCAAGGAACTGCTGGTCATTTCGCAAGATACATCGGCCTATGGCATTGATAACCGCTATCAGGCTTATCCGTACAAAGGCCGCACGGTGCGTACGAAATTCATCGACCTGTGCCGCGAACTCGGCGAACTGGGTGTATGGACGCGTTTGCACTACGTCTATCCCTATCCGCATGTGGACGAAGTATTCCCGCTCATGAACGAAGGAAAAGTCCTGCCCTATATCGATATTCCGTTCCAGCATGCATCGCCTGCAGTGCTGAAAAACATGCGCCGCCCCGCGCATCAGGAAAAAACGCTGGACCGTATCCACGGCTGGCGCCGCGAATGTCCTGACCTTGCGATCCGTTCCACCTTTATCGTGGGTTTCCCCGGCGAAACGGATGCGGATTTTGAATTCCTGCTGGACTGGATGCAAGAAGCGCAGCTGGACCGCGTCGGATGCTTTAAATACGAACCCGTTGACGGCGCGAAAGCCAATGACATCGAAGGCGCCGTTCCGGCAGAAGTACAAGAAGAACGCTGGCACCGATTCATGGCTTTGCAGCAGAAAATCAGCGCAGAGCGTCTGGCGAAAAAAGTCGGCCGTACGCTGGATGTGATCATTGACGAAATGGGCAGCGCAGGCGCGACAGGCCGCAGCAGTGCCGACGCACCGGAAATTGACGGCGTTGTGCGCGTAAACGGTACCGGCATGCAACCGGGCGACATCGTCAAAGTCAAAATCACCGCATCGGATGAATATGATCTGGAAGGCGATCTGGTTGCGGCATAACGCCGCACCGAAAGACCAGGCATGCAAAAAGCCGCCCCTTGGAACAAGGAGCGGCTTTTGCTTTGCATCCCGTTAAGGATGCTTATTTTGCGGATGCTTATTTGTTTTTCAGCAAATCGCGGATTTCGGCGAGCAGCTCTTCGTTACGCGGCGGCTTCGGCGGTTCTGCCGCGGTTTTCGCGTCTTCTTTTTGTTTCATTTTGTTAATCGGCTTCACGATAAAAAAGAAAATCGCAAAAGCCACCAGCAGGAAATTGAACAGCGCATTGGCGAACATGCCCACGTTCCAGGTGACCACGCCCGCGGCTTTTGCCTCGGCAATGGTTTTATAGCTGTCTTCGGTCAAGGACAGGGGAATGAAGAAATTGCTGAAATCCACCTTGCCCACGATCAGGCCCAGCGGCGGCATAATAATGTCATCCACCAAAGACGACACGATTTTGCCAAAAGACGCACCGATGATAACACCAACAGCGAGGTCAACCACGTTGCCGCGCATAATAAATTTTTTGAATTCCTGAAACATTTCTCTCTCCCGAAAGCTGGCCTGTATAAAACTGTCATAAACGCCGAATCCGTCATTTCCGGTCCGGCAGGAGAAGCCTTGTAGCATGCGGGTTTGGCTTTGCCAAAAGGAAAGCTAATTCATTGATATATATTAATTTTATTTGTAATTTTATTTTCCGGAAAAAAATTTGCATAAGGAAAATACGGGTGCTATAGTTCCCGGCGAACTCAATAATCATCAAGGATAACAAGCACGATGGCTGACCCCACCCCATCGACGACGCCTTTCAAGCTGCCGGATGACGTCCATGTTCTGGCGCATCTGCGCGACCAGCTGGGCGATTACCTGTCCACGCTGGAGCGCAATACGGATTCCATCCGTGAATGGCTGTCCGAACAGCAAAACAACATTATTGTCGGCCACCACCGCCTTGTCCGTGCTATTACCTTTGATAAAAATGAGCAAAAAGCCCAAAAAGTGCTGGGCGAACTGGGCGAAACCGCCGGCTTTATCCTCAATATGCAAGATTTTGCCGCGCTGGCCGAAAAACAATTCGGCAAAGACAGCAAGCTGGCCCAAACGCTTTCCGCCGCCAAACGCGGATTTCCCGCCGATATTCTTGAAGACCTGCCCGAAGTGCGCGTGCCCAAAGACGGCGACACGGTAGAGGCCATTGGCCTGCAAACCCGCGTAGAAATTCCAGGCATGGAAATGGAAGAGCAGAAAAAAGGTTTCTGGTCTTCGCTGGGCGGCATGTTCAAGGGCAACGACCCCGAAGCCGAAGCCCGCCATAAAGAAGAAGCCATCAAACGCCATTGGCGCAACCTTCGCAGCGAACTTATCAGCCTGCAAAGCGACCGCCATTATTACATCGACAGTTTCATGGACTGGGTCGGCGAAAACCTGCAACCGGAAGAGCCGGAAACCAGCACCGCCGCCTTGATGCAACAATACCAAAGCCCGCAATACGTGATTGAACTGGCGCAGGCCGATTATGCCGAAGTCAACAACGTGCGCGCCGCCCGATTGAATACGCAGGCGCTTGAATATTCCGCATTGGCGCAAAAACTGGATACGCAGGATATCAAAGGCTTCATCGCCCTGATGCCCGGCCTGTTCCCGCGTGACGAAACGCCCGAAACCAAGCGCAGCAAAGAACTGCTGCTGACCGATTTCGGCGTGGCCAGCTTTGCCGAACTGGCGCTGACCCATGTGAAGGCCGATGCCGACCGCATCGCGCTGCTCTCCGCCGCGCTCAGCTTTGAGCCGAAATTCCAGATCGCAGGATTGAAATCCGATACGCAGATTTTCGAACGCGTCTTGGGCGAAACCTTGAAAACGGAACCGCTGGACCCCGCCGCGCTTGAACTGACGCTGAACAAGCTGCGCAAGGGCAAAGACCGCGATCCTGAAAGCGCTTTTCCCATCCTGCAAATGTACGCACCCGGCAATACGCCGTTCAGCCGCATTTCCAAACGCTTCACGGATGACCCGCAACGCATTGCCGCAGTGAACGAGAAAATCATCCGCGGTATCGGCGCGCCCAATACCGGCGTGACCACGCATGTGGCCAATTTCGCGCAGGCATCGCAGGATAAAGATGCAGACAGCATGCTCAAAACCCTCCGTACGGTTACGGCGGAAAACAAAGGGCAAGCATTCAAAGCCCTGTGGGAATTGACCTATGCCGGTCAGTCCATCACCGAAAAAATGACCGGCACGGGCGCTTCGCCCAAAATGATGTCCCTGATGACATCTGCTTTGATTGCTGCAGGCCTTAACGATGAATGGCGCGCCGAAACCCATGCCCTGCATGCCAGCACCGGCAAGGCGCTGCGTTTTATCAACACGCAAATCATGTCCACGCTGTCCACGGACGAGCGTTTCGATATCAATGCCGCGCGTGAAATGATTGCGGCCAGCTTCATGAACGGCGGGCTCGACGAATTCCGCCGCGAAGCGGTACGCAGCGGCGGCTGGCTGGAACAGGCCGTATCTTCGGACAAACTGACAAATGACGAAAAACTCGCATGGGTTTCCGCACTTGTTGAACCCTTCGCCAGCAAAATCGTACGCGCCAATACGCTGCATACCGCGGCGGATAACGCGAAAAACGCAGAAGCCGCGAAAATTTTGTCCGGTATGGAAGCAGCCTTCACCGGCAACAACATCCGCCTGGATGATGACCGTTTGATGACCAACCTGCCCCGCGTTGCCAATATCTGGTACAATCCGGAGCCGAAAACATTGCGTTTCACCGCAAGCGGTATCGGCCAGCTGATGCAGGAAAACGTCAGCCAGCATATGGCGGATGAAACATTGGCGCTGATCCAGCGCAAAAGCGGTTTCGACACCGAATACGACGGCCTGGTCAATGCGGCAAATATCGACCGTATTTCGACCAATCCGCAGGGCACCAAGATTGCATGGCAACGCCATACCACCGATTTCAACGGGACAGAGGCACAGGCCGCTGCCCTGCACCGCCGTGGCGATTTCCTGCACGAAGACGACCCGAAAAACGGCGGCACGTTCAGCATCAACCAGAAATCTGTTTTGCTGCTGCAACCTTTGGAAGACGGCACCCATTTGCTGATCGACAAATACGGCGCCGCCCATGTGCTGGAAGGCAGCATCCGCCTTGAAGCGCAAAGCCCCTTGATGGACCTGAACGGTTTGTGGTTCAACCCGCATGCGGCATCCATCCTGTCTCTTTCCGCAGATAAAAAATCTGTCGATTTCCGCGTGGAGAGCAAGGATTTTGACGAATTTCTCGACGCCTACGAAAACGGCGAATATCTGTACAACGTCCCCCTGCCGCAAGGCGCGGCGGATAAAATCGCGGCCGTTATCTCTAACGACAACCGCTTTGCCACGCCGGTCCAGGCAGGCGATACGCTGGCGCTGAACTTGCCTGCGCTGGGCTATCTCAGTTATAAAGACGGCAGCGAAGGCGAAGCAGGCTTTACTTGCCACAAGTACGGGCCGACCCGCAAACCGGGGTTTGTCCGCACCGAAGACGCCGACTTCGCCGAATCCCTGTTCAGCGGCCTGCGCAAAGCAGAGGACGTGATTGCCGTCGAAAACCTGATCGCGCATAAAAGCGTGATCGAAGACGCCTATTACGATGCCGACAAATCCACATTTTTCATGATTGTCGGGCAGGATGTGCTGAGCACCCAGGCCGATAGCGAAACGGCCTATGCCGCGCTCAAAAAACTGTCGGAAGACAAAGGGTTTGAAATCGCAGGCACCAGCATGATCGAAAACCCGGCAAAAGGCGGCGTGGGCACCATTGAAACGCCCGCCGATGTCATCCATCTGGCCCGCGCATCGTTGATCGCCTATAGCCCTGCCAAAGATCAGGCCTATGTCCATACGGATCAGGACAAATACAATATCAACCTTGACCGTTTCTGGACACGCAGCCTGCTCGATAAACTGGAAAAAGACGGTCAGGCAGATGCGCTGAAACAAACCCAGAAAATGCCCTGGGTGCGAGATCTTGCGAAAAAGCTGTCCTCGGCCACGTCTTTCGAGAGTGTTGCCAGACCTGCACTAACCGATGACGCACCCGCTTACCTGCTGTCGCAAGTCGTGGGGCCGGTCAAGGAAACGCGCAACCTGCCTGCATTGAACGTGGATTTCAGCGTTGCGGCAGCAGCGGTTGCAACCGGCGGAAAAATCCGCTACCCGCATGTCCGCACACCGTCCAACCCCGCCCGCAGCCGGCTGGACGACAGCAAATACAGGCCAAAATTCTAAAAATCGCCATAAAAAAAGCCCGCAAAAAATGCGGGCTTTTTTTTCGGCTTAACGCCAAGCTTAGTAGCTTTTGTTTTCCTTGGCAGAACCCGTGATAGCTTCACCCGCCGCTTTGGTATCACGGCCAAGGCCTTCCATCGTATTGCAGGCTGCAAGCGGCGCCATCAATACGGCGGCAAGAGCCAGACACTGCATCAATTTCATCATTTTTTTCATATCCGCTTACTCCCACATTTAAAGGTGATAGACCGAAAATACCACACAATCCCTCCCCGCTTCAATGGCACCCGCACATCACCGCAATCCGGAAAACAGCGGGACACGGCAGGCCCAAAACAGGCCGGATGAATCAGGGATGGGGCGGAGGCTCGATATCTTCCCGCACCAACGGCAGATCTTCTTCGGAAGTTCCCGCCAACGGCACGGCATCGGGCGGCAAGGCCGCATCTGCCGGTACATCCCGTTGTCCGCCCGCGGGCGCAAGCTTGCCATGTTCGTGCGGCGGCAGGTGGCCGTCACGAGGCGGCTTCACCCCATGCGGCCCCCCATGTTCAGGAGGCGGGCCACCAGCACCAGGGCCACGGCGAAAAGGCATCATTTCGCGCAAAATCCGGCTGCCTTCGGGTGATAATTGTTCAATCGTGGCGCGGCGTACATCTGTCATCGCTTGCAACAGGCGGGATTTAATCGCCGCTTCGTTCGCGATGGCATCGTCGAGCACTTCCTGATCCAGCGGGTCTGCTTCCATCGCAGCGCCAACCTTGGCGCGCGCGGTATCCAGTTCATTACGCAGCCCGTCAAACAAAGGATCATAAATCGCCTTGATATCCCGCATCACAGCGCGGTCTTCGGCGTTCAGGGCCGCATTCAGCGCCTCTTCACGTTTTTGCCATTCCTGCTGGCGGCGTTCACGTTCGCTCATGACTGCCGCTTCTTTGGCCTGTTCGGGCGCTGCAGGCGTCACGGCATCACCAATCATCAGTCCCGCCAGAAAAAAATTCACCGACAAAGACATAAAAAGCGCGGCAGCAAGGACGATGGTCACCTTTTGCTGTTTCATTTAAAAAATTCTCCCGTCATAAAGGCCGCTGTCATCGACCAGAATTTGTTCTGTCTGGAAATATACCTTGTTCATCAGGCTTTCCTGTTTCATGGCCGGCTGCGCACCCATAAAAAACCCGATCAAGGCCAAAGCCAGAAACCCGCCGGAAGGCGCAAAAAACATGGCAGGGCGCCAGCGGATGCCATCGTCACCGCGCAGCGCAGCGGGCGGCATGGCAGACGCCGCACCAGACTGCGGCAGATCCGCAACCGCCGCCAGAATGCGGTTTTCCAGCGCGGATATATCCACCTGCGGCATTTCATGCCCCCGCAGCGCAGCTTCCATACCGGCCATGCGTTCAAGCGCAGCGCGCGCTTCTGCGTCTTTTTCGGTCAAAGCCAACGCCGGTTTCAATTTGTCATGCGGCCAGCGCGATAAATCGGCGCCATAAACATCCAACAGACCGGTAAATTCATGATACGTCATCATGGCCTATCCCCCGTTTTCCTGAAAATTGTTATCACGTTCGCCCTGCAGGATATCCCGCAGCATTTTTCGCGCCCGCACCAAAAGGGATTCAAGCGCCTTGACGCTGACACCCAGCATATCCGCGGCCTCGCGGTTGGAAAAATCTTCGTAAAAGCAAAGAACGAAGGCTGTTCTTTGCCGCTCCGGCAAGGTTGCCAGCGCCGCGTGCACGCGGGCGGATTGTTCCTGCTGCGCCATACGGCCTTCGGCATCCGGCGTGCTGTCGGCCTGTTCCGGCACGTCATCAATATTGCCAAAAGTTCTTTTGCGTTTTTCATCAATGCAAAGATTAAGGACAATGCGGTAAAGCCAGGTTGAAAATTTTGCCCCTGCTTCTTCCGGGTCTTCCCATTGCGCGGCATGTTTCCATACGCGGATGAAGGCTTCCTGCGCCACGTCTTCGGCCGCGGCAGTGCTGCCAAGGACGCGCGTAGCCAGACGGACGGTACGGCCCAGATGCCGCTGCATAAGGGATTGCAGCGCGCGCTGGTCGCCTGTGGCGATACGTGACATAAGCTGGGCGTCATCCCGTGCCTCGTCCATGGTCTGGGTTATATTCAAAGGCTCCTGCATGCGCCTGTCCAAAGGTCTTTGCTGCAACAATGCTTAAATCCCCCTTGCGAATGCCGCTTTCAGGGCCTCTACCGCCT
>JAVEWI010000062.1:0-8032 GCA_034004625.1 Bdellovibrionales bacterium | reverse complement strand
GAAAGGGCCGGGGTTACGGACCGGCCCTTTCTTCTTGAAGACACCCTCTATCAAGAAACTTCTTCGATAGCAAAGGAGATCGCTTGAATCGAAGATTCCCGAATATCAAAACGCGCGATTCGCGTCAATATAGTTTCTGATAAAAATGGACATATGTCATAACGGGTGCGGCGGGAACGCAAGCGCAAAGCGGGGCATTTGACTCGAAAAACCCCTGTATTTGGCGTAGAGTCGGCGCAGAAAATTGCTTCAAAAAAACACCTGCAATCCAATCCAAAATCTAATCCAAAATAAAGAGGGAAATATGTCTGACGTTTTTGATGTTGTCGTGATCGGCTCTGGCCCCGGGGGCTATGTTTGCGCCATTCGCGCGGCGCAGCTGGGTTTGAAAACCGCCTGCATCGAAAAAGACAATACGCTGGGCGGCACGTGTTTGAACGTGGGCTGCATTCCTTCCAAAGCGCTGCTGAGCGTGTCTGAAAAATTCTCCCATGCGGAACATGATTTCGCGGGTCTGGGTATCGAAGTCGGCAAACCGAAAATCGACCTGAAAAAAATGATGGGCCACAAAGACAAAGTCGTCGCAGCCAATACACAGGGCATCAGTTTCCTGTTCAAGAAAAACAAAGTCACCCATATCGTGGGCACGGGCAGCATCACCGCGCCCGGCACGGTGGAAGTCACCGGCAAAGACGGCAAAAAAAACATCACGGCAAAAAACATCGTGATTGCCACGGGTTCTGAATCCACCCCCCTGCGCGGTATCGAAGTCGACGAAAAACAAATCGTGACATCGACCGGCGCCTTGGCGCTTGAAAAAATTCCGGCCAGCATGGCGGTCATTGGCGGCGGCGTTATCGGTCTTGAAATGGGCACAGTATGGCAACGTCTGGGCACCAAGGTGACGGTGATCGAATTCCTTGACCGCGTATTGCCGGGCATGGATATGGAAGTATCCAAGGAAATGAAAAAACTCCTTGCCAAACAAGGCATGGAATTCAAGCTGGGCACCAAAGTCACCGGCGCCGAGGCGAAAAAAGGCAAAGTGACCTTGACGCTGGAGCCTGCCGCCGGCGGCGATGCGGAAAAACTGGAAGTCGAAACCGTTTTGCTGGCGATTGGCCGCCGTCCCTATACCGCGGGTCTGGGGCTTGAAAAAGTCGGCGTGGCGGTGGACAGCCGCGGCGTGGTTGAAATTGACGATCATTTCCAAACCAACGTCCCCGGCATTTACGCGATTGGCGACGTGGTGCGCGGCCCCATGCTGGCGCATAAAGCGGAAGACGAAGGCGTGGTGGTTGCCGAAATCATCGCGGGTCAATCCGGCCATATCAATTACGATGCCATCCCCGGCGTGGTTTATACCCATCCGGAAGCCGCCAGCGTGGGCAAGACCGAAGAGCAGCTGAAAGAAGCGGGCGTGCCGTATAAAGCAGGCAAATTCCCCTTCATGGCCAATGGCCGCGCGCGCGCCATGGGCGTGACGGACGGTTTTGTAAAAATCCTCGCCCATGCGGAAACCGACCGCGTGCTGGGATGCCACATTGTGGGGCCTGAAGCGGGTACGTTGATTGCCGAGGTTGTCACCGTGATTGAATTTGGCGGATCGGCCGAAGACATCGCCCGTATCTGCCACGCGCATCCGACCTTGAACGAAGTGGTCAAGGAAGCGGCGCTGGCGGTGGATGGCCGTCCTATCCATATCTAAAAACACGCAACAACGGGTCTTATCCAGAACAGGCGGTTTTCATGCGTTACGGTTTGATGTCTTTGGGTTTTGCTGTGGCGGCTGTTTTCCTTGTTTTCGCACAAGGACAGCAGCCTGCGCGGGCGCAGGGCGCAGATGTGGTATCGCAAGAAGTGAACAGCCTGTTCGACGGCCTCTGCCTTGCTTATCTGGGGCGTGGTCAGGATATGCTGGATCAAGCGCAATCCATCGGCGCCAAGCAAATCCCGCAATTTTTTGCCCAGCAATTTTTGGGTAAACATGCGGGCGTTGCGGTGACGATACAGGGGCAGGGCAGTCTTTACATGCTCGGCCTGACCGAACAGCCGGCCTGCGTGATTGCCGCGCCCGAAGCAAACGGCGTTGCGGTATCAAAGGCTTTTGCCGCAGGGGCGCAGCGTTTGCCGATGACGCATGGCGTGGTGGACGGGCAATATCAACAAGTCTATGCCGTGATACGCAAAGACGCGGTGACGGGGCAGCAAAAACGCATGATTGTCACGGTTGTGATTTCGCCCAACCAATCCACGCCGGGGGTTGTCATGACGGCCTTGCCCGCGGTTACGGCGGCGGCGCTGGGCATGAAGCCGGACGCATGGCCGGAAGTATCTGCCGAATAAATTCAGCGGACATTGCACAATAAAAAAGGCCGGAGAATGTTCTCCGGCCTTTTTGCGTTCATTCTTCTTCTTATTTTTTGAACGACGTGGTCACGCGGTGCCCGTTGATGTTATGGGGCATGCGGTGCAAATCGGGCTGGCTGTTGCCGGCAAAAACGAAGTTGATGATCGGGCTGAGGCTTTGGCTGTCAAGGCTGACGCCAACATCCACCAGATGCGCGGCAAAATCACGCGCAACGCCTTCGATCTGCTGAACGGCGCGGTTAAAAACGGTATCCAGCTCGCGCTCGGTCCAGTTACGGGGGGTAGTCATGTTATCTCCTGTTATTTTTTTATTATTTATGAGGTTGTTTCGGCCTGTTCAAAAAATGCGGCAATGCCGCATGACCGAAGCGCGGGAATATCTGCCTCTTTTATAAGGCTGTCAACGAGCGTTTATAAAAATCGTAAGCCCCTATGGCTTTATGTCCGGATGGTGTATATTTTTGCATCATTATTTCAAACAGTTAAGGTGAGAAATGTCTGGCGAGAATCTTCGTGTGAACAAACGTATCATCACTGCGCCGCGCGGCAACGTGCTGCAAGCCAAATCCTGGCTGACCGAAGCGCCCTTGCGCATGCTCATGAACAATCTGGATCCGGATGTGGCCGAAAACCCCGATGCGCTGGTCGTTTATGGCGGCATTGGCAAGGCGGCGCGCAACTGGGATTGTTTCGACAAAATTGTCGAAACGTTGCAAGGCCTTGAGGCGGATGAAACATTGCTGGTGCAATCGGGTAAACCGGTTGGCGTTTTCCGCACGCATAAAGACGCGCCGCGCGTCTTGCTTGCCAATTCAAACCTTGTCCCCAATTGGGCGGACTGGGCGCATTTCCGCGAACTGGATGCAAAAGGTTTGATGATGTACGGGCAGATGACGGCGGGGTCGTGGATTTATATCGGCACGCAGGGCATTGTGCAGGGCACATACGAAACATTCGTTGAAATGGGCCGCCGTCATTATGGCGGCGATTTGCGCGGTAAATGGATTTTGACCGGCGGGCTTGGCGGTATGGGCGGGGCGCAGCCTTTGGCCGCGACCATGGCAGGCGCCAGCATGCTGGCCGTTGAATGCCAGATGAGCCGTATCGAGCGCCGCCTTGCCACGCGCTATCTGGATAAATCCGCCCGCACGCTGGACGAAGCCATGGATATGATCCATGCCGCCCATGCGGATGGCAAAGTTATCTCCGTCGGGCTTTTGGGCAATGCGGCGGAGGTCTTCCCCGACATCGCGCGCCGCGCGATAACCGATGCGCGTTTCCGCCCGCATGGCGTGACCGACCAGACATCCGCGCATGACCCGCTCAACGGCTATCTGCCCGCAGGCTGGACATGGGAAGACGCCGAAGAAAAACGCAAAACCATCCCCGATGCCGTGATTGCCGCCGCCAAAAAATCAATGAAAGCGCATGTGGGTGCCATGTTGGAATTGCACGCCATGGGTATCCCTACGTTTGACTACGGCAATAACATCCGCGCGATGGCGGAAGAAGAAGGCCTTGAAAACGCATTCGCCTTTCCGGGGTTTGTGCCGGCCTATATCCGCCCGCTGTTTTGCCGCGGCATTGGTCCGTTCCGCTGGGCGGCGCTGTCGGGTGATCCGCAGGATATTTACAAAACAGACGCCAAGGTAAAAGAGCTTCTGCCCGATAACAAACATCTGCACAACTGGCTGGATATGGCGAAAGAACGTATCCAGTTCCAAGGCCTGCCCGCGCGTATTTGCTGGGTCGGTTTGGGCGACCGCGCGCGGCTGGGTCTCGCCTTTAATGACATGGTGAAAAGCGGCGAATTGAGCGCGCCCGTTGTCATCGGTCGCGACCATCTGGATAGCGGTTCAGTCGCCAGCCCCAACCGCGAAACCGAAGGCATGCAGGACGGCAGTGATGCCGTATCCGATTGGCCTTTGCTGAATGCACTACTCAATACAGCCAGCGGCGCGACATGGGTGTCTTTGCATCATGGCGGCGGCGTGGGTATGGGGTTTTCGCAGCATAGCGGCATGGTTGTGGTGGCGGACGGCACAGATGATGCCGCGCGCCGTTTGCAAAACGTGCTGACCAACGACCCCGCCACCGGCGTGATGCGCCATGCGGATGCCGGATATGATATTGCCATTGATTGCGCGCGGGAAAAATCTTTGCACTTGCCCATGATTGAAGGCGCGAACGGAGGTGCAGAATGAAAAAACTCGTCATTAAGCCCGGTGAATTAAGCCTTGGCACCCTGCGCATGGTGGCGCGGCATCATGTGCCCGTCGGCCTGCATGCATCAGCCTATAAAAATATCGACCTGTCGCAGCGGCATATTCAAAACATTATTGATGATGGTCAAACGGTTTATAGCATCAATACAGGTTTTGGCGCATTGGCCAAGGTGCGGATTGACCCCGCCGATTTTGAAACGCTGCAAAAAAATCTGATCCTGTCGCATGCCACGGGCGTGGGGCGGTATCTGGACGATGATATTGTGCGTTTGATCCTGCTCCTTAAAATCAACGCGCTGGCGCAAGGGTATTCCGGCGTGCGCCGCGATGTTATCGATTTTTTGATCGAACTGTATAACCGCGAAATTTATCCCTGCATTCCTGAAAAGGGATCAGTGGGCGCATCGGGCGATCTGGCGCCGCTGGCGCATATGTCTCTGCCACTTTTGGGCGCGGGACAGGTGCGTGTGGGCGGTATTTTAAAAGACGCGCGGACGGAAATGAAAAAACAGGGGCTAAAGCCCTTGAAACTGGCGCCCAAGGAAGGACTCGCCCTTATCAACGGCACACAGGTTTCGACGGCCTTGGCGCTGCGCGGGCTTTTCCGTGCCGAAGATTGTTTCGCCGCCGCCGTTGTGGCCGGTGCATTGACCGTGGATGCGGCGAAGGGTTCGACCACGCCGTTTGATCCGGATATACAGCGCGTGCGCCGCCAGCAAGGCCAGATGGACGTGGCAAAGATTTATACCAACCTGCTCAAGGGCAGCGCCATCCGCAAATCGCACGATACGCCGGACGATATCAAAGTGCAGGACCCCTATTGCATCCGCTGCATGCCGCAGGTGATGGGCGCATGTCTTGACCATATCCGTTTTGCGGCGGGTGTGTTTTTGAACGAAGCCAATGCGGTGACCGATAATCCGCTTATTTTTATCGAAACGGGGGATGTGAAATCCGGCGGTAATTTCCATGCGGAGCCGATTGCCATGGCGGCGGATACGCTGGCTCTGGCGATTGCCGAAATCGGGAATATGAGCGAACGCCGCACGGCTATGTTGATTGACAGCCGCATGAGCGGCCTGCCGCCATTTTTGGTCAAGGATGCCGGTGTTAATTCGGGTTTTATGATCGCGCATGTCACGGCGGCGGCGCTGGCGTCGGAAAATAAAATGCTCGCCCATCCGGCGTCGGTGGACAGCATCCCGACATCGGCCAATCAGGAAGACCATGTCAGCATGGCGACACACGGGGCGCGTCGTTTGAACGATATGGCCGCCAATACCGCGAATATTGTGGGCATAGAAATTCTGGCCGCGGCGCAGGGGATTGATTTCCACCTGCCGCTTAAAACCGCGCGCCCGTTGCAGGATGTGATGCGTATTTTGCGCACCCATGTCGCGCATTACAGCGAAGATCATTTCTTTGCCCCCGATATCCGCAATGCCACGCGTCTGGTCGAGGCAGGGACTTTCCTGCCCTTTGTCGGGCGGAAATTGCTGCCCTCGCTCGATATGTAAGGCGCCGATATGCAGGTCAGGAAATTGCACCAAGGCGATACGCCGCTGCTGCTCAGCATTCCGCATATGGGCACCTATGTCCCGCCGGATATCCGCAGCCGTTTGACGGATACGGGGCGCGTTTTGCCTGATACGGATTGGCATCTGGACAGCCTGTATGATTTTGCGGGCGCAATGGGGGCGGGAGTTTTAATGTCCACGCATAGCCGTTATGTGGTTGACCTGAACCGCGCGCAAGAAGACACGGATTTATATCCGGGGCAGGTTAAAACCGGCCTTTGCCCGCTGCAGACATTTGACGGCGAAGATATTTATGTGGCGGATGAAACGCCAGATGCCATTGAAAAAATGAACCGCATCGGCGCTTATTGGCTGCCCTATCACAATGCGCTGGCGGCGGAAATTGCGCGTTTGCGGACAAAATTCGGCTATGCGATTTTATACGATGCACATTCCATCCGCGCCGAAGTGCCGCGGTTGTTCGAAGGGCGTTTGTGGGATTTGAATTTGGGCACCGCACATGACAGCAGCTGCGCACCCGATATGTCGCAGGCGGCTTTGGCGGCGGCGGGCACGGGGGATTATTCTGCCGTGCTGAACAAACGTTTTGTCGGCGGATATATCACGCGGCATTACGGCCAACCGGATCAACACGTACATGCCATTCAAATGGAATTGACATGGGATTTGTATATGGATGCGGGCGCGCCGTTTCATTACCGGCCGGAAAAAGCGGATAAGCTGAAGCCTGTTTTGCAGAGTGTTCTACAATCCTTGCTCGATTGGGGCCAGCGTCGTTACGGCGCTTAAGAGCGCGTGTTTTATCCCGCAAACCCGTGCCATTCGCCGTCTTTGATGACGCCCATGGCAGGGTTATTGCCGAAGATATAGCAAAGATCGCGCGGGTGGGTGATGTCCCACAAAACAAAATCCGCAGCCTTGCCGGTTTCCAGCGTGCCGATCAGGTCTTGCATCCCAAGCGCCTGCGCCGCATGACGGGTGGTGGCGGCAAGGGATTCTTCGGGCGTTAAGCGGAACAGGGTGCAGGCCATATTCATCATCAATGTCAATGACAGACAGGGTGATGTGCCGGGGTTGTGGTCTGTTGCAACCGCCATGGGTACGCCGTATTGGCGCAGCAGGTCAATGGGCGGCAATTGTGTTTCGCGCAGGAAATAAAAAGCACCCGGCAATAAAACCGCAACTGTGCCTGCGTCTTTCATGGCGCGTATGCCGTCTTCGTCCAGATATTCCAGATGGTCGGCGGACAGTGCCTGATATTGCGCGGCAAGCCTTGCCCCGTGCTGGTTCGATAATTGTTCGGCATGCAGTTTAACGGGCAGGCCAAGCGCGCGGGCCGTGTCAAAAACGCGCTGCATTTGTCCGGTGGTAAAGGCGATGTTTTCGCAAAATCCGTCCACGGCATCGACCAATCCTTCGGCCGCCAAACGGGGCAGCATGTCGGTGCAGATCAAATCGATATAATCATCTGCGCGGCCATGGAATTCCGGAGGCAGGGCATGGGCACCCAGAAATGTCCGCTGCACGCGGAAACCAAAATCATTGCGCAGGCGTGTTGCGACGCGCAATAATTTGGCTTCGTTTTCGGTATCCAGCCCGTATCCGGATTTGATTTCAAATGTGGTGACACCTTGGCGGAATAAGGTCAGCAGGCGGAACAGGGTCTGGTCAAAAATAACGTCTTCGGATGTTTCGCGCACGCTTTTCATGCTGGATGCAATGCCGCCCCCTGCGCGGGCGATGTCTGCGTATGAAACGCCTTGCAAGCGTTGTTCAAACTCCGCGCTGCGGTTACCGGCATAGGCCAGATGCGTGTGGCAATCGATCAGCCCCGGGGTGGCCCATTTGCCTTCGCCGTCGTAAACGTAATCGCTGATCTGGTCCGCCGCGCCGGGCAGG
>JAVEWI010000061.1:0-8081 GCA_034004625.1 Bdellovibrionales bacterium | reverse complement strand
TGAAGGACCGACTGGCCATGCTGTATGACGGCGGCGAATATCAATTGTCGGAATTGCCCAAAACGGCTGCCGACCCGCAGAAATTCAAAGACCGCAAAAAATACACCGACCGTATCAAAGACGCGCAATCGTCCACGGGACGCAAAGACGCCATTGCCGTGGCGCAAGGCTTGATCGGCGGCAGGCCTGCCGTGATCGCCGCGCTGGATTTCAGCTTTATGGGCGGCTCCATGGGGGCGGCGGTGGGCGATGGTCTTGTGACGGCATCGCGCCTTGCCGTTTCGCTCGGCGCGCCTTTTATTGTTATTCCCGCATCGGGCGGTGCGCGTATGCAAGAAGGCATGTTGTCGTTGATGCAAATGCCGCGCAGCGTGATTGCCGTTGAAATGGTCAAGGAAGCCCGCTTGCCCTATATCGTTTTGCTGACCGACCCGACCACGGGCGGTGTATCGGCGTCTTTCGCCATGTTGGGCGATATCCAGATTGCCGAACCGGGCGCGCAAATCGGCTTTGCCGGCCGCCGCGTTATTCAGGAAACCATTCGCGCCAGCCTGCCCGACGGGTTCCAGACGGCGGAATACCTGCGCGACCATGGTATGGTTGATCTGGTGGTGCCGCGCGGTGAACTGGCCGAAAAAATTTCCAGTGTGATTGGTCTTTTGATGGATGGCGGCGCGGCAAAACCTGTGTCCCGCAAGGCAAAAGCAAATGGCCGTGCCCATAGCGAAGACGAAGCCGGCGCATAAATTTTCTTGTTTCTTTTGTCGCCGCGCATTGCGGGGTAGGAGATAACCGGTGCTGCCCGATGCCCAAGGTACCGCCATCACGCCTGCACCCGCATGGCATTACAGTGCCGATCCGGCGCTGGAGGCTTTGATTTCCCGCATACGTGATACCTACCCGCCGCAGACGCCTGCGGGGCTGGAGGGGTTTCGCGCGTTTTTGAATGTGCTGGGCAATCCGCAGCATCATCTGCCGCCGGTTTTTCATGTGGCGGGCACGAATGGCAAGGGATCAACCATCGCGTTTTTGCAATCCGCATTGGAAGCAGGCGGCAAAACCGTACACCGTTTTATATCCCCCCATATGGTGCGCTTTACCGAACGTATTGTGATTGGCGGGCGCGAAATTGCGCCCGATGTTTTAACCGCGCTGGTCGCTGAAATAGACGCGGCGGCGCAAAGCACGGCGGCGGGGCGCGGTCTTTCCTTTTTTGAATTTTTCACGGCGCTGGCCTTGACGGCTTTTGCGCGCTATCCCGCCGATGCGGTTTTGGTCGAGGTCGGGATGGGCGGGCTTTTGGATGCCACTAATGTAATAGATAGTCCTGCCTGCGCCGTTATTACCCGCATTTCGCACGACCATATGCGCATGCTGGGCAATAACGTGACGGAGATTGCCGCGCAAAAAGCAGGCATTATCAAACAGTCCTGCCCTGCCGTTTTGGGGCCGCAGGTGGACGCCGCGGTATTGGATGTCTGCGCGGCGGCTGCTGCGCGGGCGGGCGCGGCGGGGCTTTATGCCGCCGGCCGTGATTGGCATGTCACGCAAACGGCGGAGGGGTTCCGGTTTCAATCGGCGCAGGCGTCTTTTGATTTGCCGCAACCCGCCCTGTGCGGGGATCATCAGGTATTGAATGCGGGCACGGCCATTGCCGCGCTGCTGGCCAGTCCTTTTGCGGATGTGGCGCGGGCGGATATATTGACGCAGGCCATGCATAACGTACGCTGGGCGGGGCGGATGCAGCGTCTGGATACCGGGGTGCTTGCGGATATGCTGCCCGCGGGGTGGGAATTATGGGTGGATGGCGCGCATAACGATTCCGGCGCGGAAATCATGAAAACGCAAATTGCCCGCTGGCAGGCGCAGGATGCAAAACCGCTGCATTTGCTGACGGCTTTCAAGGCACGCAAGGCACCGGATGAATTTTATGCGCCGCTTGCAGGGCTTTTTGCCAGCACACAGGTGGTGGATTTTGACATGGGCGCCCCGATGGAGCCGGTGCACAAACTGGCGCAGCGGTTATCGCACGCGGGTTATGCCGATGTGCGTGTTTCGGAAAGTCTTCTGGCCGCGCTTGGGGCTATCCTTGCGGCTATCCCGCCGGTTCAGGCCGCGCCGCGCTTTGAATCTGCGGCGGGCGGGCGTATATTGGTGGCAGGCTCGCTCTATCTGGTGGGGCATGCTCTTAAAATCAACGGTGCGGATACGTAATGCCGCGCTGTCTTTTGCGGGGGTATTGATGAAACCACAAAATCCAAACCGCGTTATTCGCCACGGCACGGCGGTGCTGGTATCCGGCGGGGATCATCCCCCTGCTGCGGTTTTTATCCGCGGCGCATCGGGCAGCGGCAAATCGGATCTGGCTTTTCGCCTGCTCGGCCTTGGCGGGACGCTGATTTCGGATGATCAGGTGGAGCTGGAAAAAAGACAGGATAGGATTTATGCCGGCGCCGTCGATGCCATCCGCGGGTTGATCGAGGTACGGGGCATCGGGCTTTTGCGTTATCCCGTGGCGGACCCTGCGCCGCTGAAACTGGTGATTGACCTTGTCCCGCGCGAAGACGTGCCGCGCATGCCGGATATGCAAACCATGGATATTCTGGGCGTTTCCATCCCGCTGTTCAAACTTTATGCTTTCGATGCCTCCAGCGTGCATAAACTGCGTGCCGCCTTGGCGGTTGTTCACCGTCCGGAAATGATTGTAAAATAAAACCATGAAAAAAATATCTTCGCCCTCATCCACCTCCCCCCGCACCGCCCGCCCGAAAAAAACGGCGGGGAAAAACCATGCTGTGCCGGCGGGACGTCCGGTTTTGCTGGTGACGGGCATGTCTGGGGCGGGGCATTCTTCGGCGCTGAAAGTGCTCGAAGATATGGGCTATAAAGCCATCGACAATTTGCCCATTTCATTGCTGGAGCCCTTGCTGGCCGAACAGGCCGGACAAAACAGCCCCGTGGTGATCGGTATTGACAGCCGCGGATGGGATTTCAGCGCGCAGGCCTTGGCCGACAGCGTCACGCGTTTGCGCGGGGTCAAGGGTTTGTCCCTGAAACTGCTTTATATGGATTGCCAGACAGATGTGTTGCAGCAGCGTTTCACGGAAACGCGCCGCGTGCATCCGCTGGCTGTGGACAGGCCGGTCGGTGACGGCATTGCGGAAGAACGCGCGATGTTGCAACCGCTGCGCGATGCGGTTGACCATGTGATTGATACATCACGTTTGCGCCCGCAGGATTTAAAACGGATTTTGTCCGGTTATTTCCGTTTGGACGAAAACCCGGGATTGAAAGTCTTCATCACGTCTTTTGGTTTCCGCAACGGTTTGCCGCGCGAAGCCGATCTGGTTTTCGATGTGCGTTTTTTGGATAACCCGCATTGGGACCCGCAGCTGCGCCCGCTTTCCGGCCTTGATAAACCTGTCGCGGATAAGGTACGCGGCGACAGCGCCTATAAACCTTTTTTCAAAAACCTGACCGCATTGATTGCACCGCTTTTGCCGCGGTATTTGCGCGAAGGGCGGCATTATCTGACTATCGCCATCGGTTGCACCGGCGGGCGGCACCGTTCCGTTTTCACGGCGGAACAATTGGGCGCATGGTTTACCCGCGCCGGACATGATGCAGAAGTACGCCACCGCGATCTGGCTGGATGGGCCGCGCGGCAGGGGATTGATGTCAAAAAACAACCGGCCCCCGCGCCGGCCAAAACAGCCAAGTCGCGCAAACCAGCCAAACAGGCCGCCGCGGCATCCAAAAAAACAATCAAAAAAAGGAAAACAGCATGATCGGTCTGGTTATTGTCACCCATGGTCAATTGGCCATTGAATTTATCAACGTGATGGAACATGTGGTCGGCCCGCAGGAACAGATTGCATCCGTCTGTATCGCGCCCGAAGACGACATGGAAACCAAGCGCAAGGAAATCATGGAAAAAATCAAATCCGTGGATACGGGCAAGGGCGTGATTGTGCTGACCGATATGTTCGGCGGCACGCCGTCCAATCTGGCCATTTCCGTGACGTCCGAAAAACATGTCGAGGCGCTGGCCGGTATCAACGTACCCATGCTGGTCAAACTGGCATCGGCGCGCAAAACCGAAAGCCTGCAAAAAGCGGCGGAGCTGGCCGCGGAAGCGGGCCGCAAATATATCAACGTCGCCACGGCTTTGCTGCAGGCATGATGGTTGATGTCGGCGCGTATTGAAAAAACCGTTTTAATCGTCAACCGCCGCGGGCTGCATGCGCGGGCTGCGGCAAAATTCGTGCGTCTGGTCGAAGAATTAGGCGCGGATGTTCTGGTCGCCAAGGATGATATGGAAGTATCCGGTTGTTCCATCATGGGGCTTTTGATGCTATCGGCCAGCATTGATACGTCCATCCGCATATCGGCATTGGGCGCGGGTGCGGCAGAGGCCGTTGCGGCGCTCGAAGACCTTGTCGCCCGCCGTTTTGACGAGGAAGTATAGATATGTCGCCGCGCCAGCAAGAAAAAACCCTGCGCGGCATTGGCGTATCGCACGGCATTGCGATTGGCCCCGCATTTCTGGTGCAGGTGGACCGCCCGCATGTGCCGCAATGGTCCATCGCGCCCGATAAAATGGCCGATGAACAAAACCGTTTTCAGGCCGCCGTTGCAACCGCGCAGGAAGAACTTTCCGCGCTCAAGGCGCAAAGCATCCGTCTGCCCGAAACCGCGGCGGAGGAAATCGCTCTGCTGCTGGATGCGCATATGGCGATGCTGTCGGGATCACGGCTTGTCCGTGGCGTATTGAAACGCATTGCCGACGACGGCATGAATGCCGAGGCAGCGATTGAATCTGTCATGCGTGATTTGACAGACCAGTTCCGCGCGCTCAAAGACCAATATATCGCCGCCCGCATTGACGATGTGGAGGCTGTCAGCAACCGCCTGATCCGCATTTTGATGAACCTGCCCTATATCGCGCTTGATTCCGTGCCGCCGGGCGGGATTGTGCTGGCCAAGGAAATTTCCCCCGCCGATACGGCCTTGATGGACCCGCAGCGTTTTGCCGGGATTGCCACGGTGCATGGCGGCGCGGCGGGGCATACGGCAGTGATGGCGCGGTCGCTGGGTATTCCGGCTGTCCTCGGCCTTGATCCCGCGCTGCTGGATAGCGGCGGCAAGGGCACGGTTGCCATTGTGGATGGCGTAAACGGCGTTTTGATTTTAAACCCCTCCGCAGAAACTTTGGCTGAATACCGCACGCGCCAGCAAAATCTGCAGGCCGTGCGCAGCGATCTTGACAAGCTTGCCGCGCTGCCTGCCGTATTGACGGATGGCGAGAAAATTTCCCTGCGCGCGAACTTGGAATTGCCGCGCGATACCGATGCCATTGTGGCGGCAGGGGCGGAGGGGATCGGGCTTTTCCGCACCGAATTTTTATTCATGAACCGCAGCACCCTGCCGGATGAAGATGAACAATATGCCAGCATGGCCGCGGTTGTGCGCGCTATGCAAGGGCATACCGTGACGTTCCGCACGCTGGATATTGGCGGCGATAAAATCGCCCGCGCCGTGGGCGATTGGCTGGCCGAGGCGACCAATCCTGCGCTGGGCCTGCGCGCTATTCGTCTGTCGCTGAAACAGCCGCATTTGCTGGTGGCGCAATTCCGCGCCATGTTGCGGGCGGCGGCTTTGGGCCCTGTGCGCATTTTGCTGCCCATGGTGACAACAGCGGAAGAAGTCGAACAAGCCGCGCAATTGCTGCGCCGCTGCTATGCGGATTTAAAGGCAGAGGGCGCGGATGTGCCCGCCGCCCTGCCGCCCCTTGGTACCATGATTGAAATTCCGGCAGCGGCTTTGTCGGCGGATAGTCTTGCTGCGGTATCCGATTTCTTTGCCCTTGGCACAAACGACCTTGTGCAATATACGGTGGCAATTGACCGTGGCAACGATCAGGTCGCGGCGCTTTATAACCCGCTGAACCCTGCGGTTTTGCGTTTGATTGAATTCACGCTGGAAGCCGCGCGCCGCGCGGGCATCCCTGTCAGCATTTGCGGCGAAATGGGGGCGGATCCCAAATATACACCGCTTTTGCTTGGGCTGGGTTTGCGCGAATTCTCGGTCGGCCCCGCCGCCCTGCCGCGCATCAAGCAGCGAATCAGGTCTTTAAGCCTTGCCGCAGCCGAAGCGCACGCCCGTCAGGTCATGGACCAATACGACCCCGCGCAGATTATTGCCATAGTCGAACAATTTGACGCCTGATTAAGCCACTTTATTTCCGAGTTTATTCTTGAAATTCCTGCCCTTTTCCTTATTTTAGGGGCAGTTTTTATTTATATCCTTAAAGGAGCAGGCAATGACCATGGCACAGGCAAAACAAACCACCGCAGGCGATTTCAAAGTAAAAGACATGTCGCTGGCGGATTGGGGCCGCAAGGAAATTGCGATTGCCGAAACCGAAATGCCCGGCCTGATGGCGCTGCGCAGCGAATACAAAGGCAAATCCCCGCTGAAAGGCGCGCGCATTGTCGGCTGCCTGCACATGACGATCCAGACGGCTGTGCTGATCGAAACGCTGGTCGATCTGGGCGCGGAAGTGCGCTGGTCTTCCTGCAACATCTTCTCGACGCAGGATCAGGCGGCGGCGGCGATTGCGGCTGTGGGTATTCCCGTTTTTGCATGGAAAGGCATGAACGAAGAAGAATTCTGGTGGTGCATCGAACAAACCGTGCATGGCCCGAACGGCTGGGTGCCGAACCTGATCCTCGATGACGGCGGCGACGTGACGCAGCTGATCCACGAAAAATATCCGGACCTGCTGAAAGACATCAAAGGCCTGTCCGAAGAAACCACCACGGGCGTTCACCGCCTGTACGAAATGGCGAAAAAAGGTACGCTCAAAGTACCCGCCATCAACGTTAACGACAGCGTGACCAAATCCAAATTCGACAACCTCTATGGCTGCCGCGAATCTTTGGTCGATGGTATCAAACGCGCAACCGACGTGATGATCGCCGGTAAAGTAGCCGTTGTATGCGGTTATGGCGACGTGGGCAAAGGCTCTGCCGCTTCGCTGCGTACGCAGGGCGCGCGCGTTCTGGTCACCGAAATCGACCCCATCTGCGCGCTGCAAGCCGCGATGGAAGGTTATCAGGTTACCACCATGGAAGATGCCGCCGCCCTTGGCGATATTTTCGTGACCACCACGGGTAACGTGGATGTCATCACGCTCGACCACATGCGTGACATGAAAGACCGCGCAATCGTGTGCAACATCGGCCACTTCGACAGCGAAATCCAGATCGAATCCCTGCGTAACTACAAATGGGAAAACGTGAAGCCGCAGGTGGACGAAGTTGTATTCCCCGACGGCAAGCGTCTGATCGTTCTGGCCGAAGGCCGCCTTGTCAACCTTGGTTGCGCAACCGGCCACCCCAGCTTTGTGATGTCGTCTTCCTTCACCAACCAGGTATTGGCGCAGATCGAACTGTGGAACAACAGCGCGAACTACGAAAACAAAGTCTATGTCCTGCCGAAACATCTGGATGAAAAAGTCGCTAGACTGCATCTGGAAAAACTGGGCGTAAAACTCACGACCCTTACGGAAAAACAGGCATCTTATCTGGGTATGGATGCGGCTGGCCCGTTCAAACCGGATCACTATCGCTATTAATCGCAAGCGAAAAATTTGCTGATGTTACAAACGCTTCCCTTGTTCATACAGGGGAAGCGTTTTAACATGTGGGTGTGAACGGGGAAAACAGCAAAAAAGATGCCGCGGCATCATCGGACGCAAAACAATCGCTCGGCGCGCGCCTGCTTGATGCGCTGGTGCCTGCGCGCCGCGACCGCCGCCGCCTGACCCGTCAATATGACAGGCTGGAAGCTTTCTCCCGCGCCGTGCCGCTTGATTATTGCGGGTGGGATCAGGACGGGGTGCAGGCCATGTCGGCCGGTTTCTGCGCCTTGCTGGGTGTTGAAAAAGTCGAAAGCCTTGCGGATATTCAAGCGGGGCTGGCCCCCGGGGATGCCGCCGCGCTCGAAGGGCTTTACGACCGTTTGCAGCAATATGGCGAACATTTCGAAATCGGCATGTATAGCCGCGGCGGCAAAAC
>JAVEWI010000060.1:0-8105 GCA_034004625.1 Bdellovibrionales bacterium | reverse complement strand
CCGCGACTTGATGCATTGGTATTCCGCGTTGATTACGCTGCCGACGCTTCTTTATGCGGGCGGGCCGTTTTTCCGCTCGGCCTGGGCGGCCTTGACACACGGGCGCACCAATATGGATGTGCCGATTTCCGTGGCGCTTGTCCTTGCTTCCGCCGTCAGTCTTTATGAAACGGCAGCAGGGGCGGAGCATGTATATTTCGACTCCGTGGCGATGCTGCTTTTCCTGTTATTGATCGGGCGGTATCTGGATGCACGGGTGCGGGCGCGGGCGCGCAGCGCGGCAGGCGATTTGCTGAAAATGATGCAGGGCACCGCAGCGGTATTGGAAGGCGAAGCGCTCCGGCATATCCCCGCCGCGGATTTGGCGCCTGGCATGATATTGCAATTGGTAAAAGGCGAGCGGGCATTGGCAGACGGTACGGCATTGGCGGATGCCGTGATGGATGCTTCTGCCATAACGGGGGAAACATTGCCGCTGGACATTCCGGCGGGCGGCGTTGTGGCGGCGGGTATGGTGAATATGGGCGCACCGCTGCGCATGCGGGTTGAAAAAACGCAGCAAGGCAGCTTGATCGGCGATATCATCGCCCTGATGCAAAAAGCGGAACAGGGCGGTGCGCATTACGTGCGCATTGCCGACCGTATTGCGCGCTGGTACACGCCGGCCGTACATGCACTGGCGCTTGTGACTTTTCTGGGGTGGTGGTTGTCCGGCGGTATGGCGTGGCAACCGGCACTGCTCTGCGCTGTGACGGTTTTGATTATTACCTGCCCTTGCGCCCTTGGCCTTGCCGTGCCGGTTGCGCAGGTGATGGCGGGCGGGCGGTTGTTCCGCCGCGGCATGCTGCTCAAATCCGCCGATGCTTTGGAATGGCTGGATAAAATAGATACGGTTGTTTTTGACAAAACCGGCACGCTGACGACAGGGCATATCGTTTTTGAAAATGCGCATGATATGCCGGCGCAGGATTTGCAGATGGCCGCAGGCCTCGCCGCAGCCAGCAGGCATCCGTTGGCGCGGGCGCTTGTGCAAAGTGTTTCTGCTAGTGCGCCAGATATTGCAGCCGTGCCGGATGCGCGGGAAATTGACGGACGCGGGGTTGAACTATATCTGCCGGATGGCAAATGGCTGCGTCTGGGCTCCGCTATGTTTCTGGACGTTGAAAATATATCCGCAGACGACAAAATGGAATTGTGGTTCGGCGCAGAAGGTGCCGTGCCGCAGCGCCTTGTTTTCACTGACCAGCCCCATGACGGGGCGCGGGATGTGATTGCGCGCTTAAAGCGCAAATACCGCGTCATATTGCTGTCGGGTGACCGTCCGCAGGTTGCGGAATCTGTTGCCGCGCGGCTGGGCATTGATATATGGCACGGCGGCATCGACCCGCGCCGTAAATACGACATGATTGAGAATGAAATATCGGCAGGGCATCAGGTATTGATGGTAGGGGATGGATTGAATGACGCCGCAGCCCTGAGTCGTGCCAGCGTTTCGATGTCACCCTCGAGCGCTTTGGATATTGCGCAAAATGCGGCGGATATTGTGTACCAAAGTAAAGGTATAGGCGCAGTGGAAGAAGCCATCATATCCGCCCGCCGGACGCAGCGTATTGTGCGGCAAAGCTTTACCATGGCGCTGGTTTATAACGTCATCGCCGTGCCGCTGGCGGTTGCGGGGTTTGTGACGCCATTGGTGGCGGCGGCGTCGATGTCTTTGTCGTCATTGCTGGTGGTGGGTAATGCTCTGCGCCTGCGGCGGGAGGATTGAGATGGATGTTCTTATCTGGTTGATCCCTGTGGCATTGACGATGGGCGGCGCATGGCTTGCGGTTTTTATGTGGGCGCTCAGAAGCGGGCAATTTGACGACCCGGAAGGCGCCGCCAGCCGTATATTGCAAGAGGATACAGAGGATGTGAACAATGGATGAAAGCCTGAAACAAAAAATTCTCTCCTATAACGCGCAGGTGCCGCGTTACACCAGCTATCCGACCGCGCCGCATTTCGCACCATTCGATGCGGAAGGGTATGGGGCCTGGCTGGGGCAATTGCCTGCGCAGGGAACGGGTGTTTCGGTTTATTTTCACATCCCGTTTTGTACGGAAATGTGCTGGTACTGCGGGTGCCATACCACCGCCACGCGCAAATATGCGCCTGTCGAAGATTACGTGACCTTGCTTTTACGCGAAATGGATATTGCAGCCGGTTTATTACAGGCGCGGCAAAAAGTACGGCATGTACATTTCGGCGGCGGATCGCCCAGCATGCTGTCGCCTGCGGATTTTACGCGTATCATGGAAAAACTGCGCAGCTTGTTTGATGTGGCTGCTGATGCGGAAATAGCGATAGAGGCCGACCCGCGCGGTGTCACCCATGACCGCGCCGAAGCCTATGCCGCCATGGGCGTGAACCGCGCCAGTTTTGGCATACAGGATTTTTCCCCTGCTGTGCAGGCCGCGATTAACCGCCCGCAAAGCTATGACACCGTGGCAAAGGCGGCGGAGCGTTTGCGTGCATTTGGCATTGACCGTTTGAATTTTGATTTGATGTACGGCCTGCCGCTGCAAACGCTGGAGGATGTGCGGGATACAGCTGAAAAATCCATGACACTGGCGCCGCAGCGCATCGCGCTTTTTGGCTACGCCCATGTGCCGTGGATGAAAAAACATATGCGCCTGATCCGAGACGAAGATTTGCCGGATGCCGCTGCCCGCGTTGACCAGTTTGCGGCATCCGAAAGCGTTCTTTCCGCCCATGGCATGTTGCCTGTGGGGCTGGATCATTTCTGTACGAAGGGGGATGATATGCTGCACGCGCGGGATGCAAAGAAACTGGCGCGGAATTTTCAGGGATATACGACCGATGCGGCGGAAATTTTGCTGGGGTTCGGTTTGTCATCCATCGGGCGGCTACCCCAGGGGTTTGCGCAAAATCATGCCAATATAACTGAATACAGCGCCGCCGTTTTGCGCGGTGACCTGCCCACGGCGCGCGGTTATGCCATGGCGGCAGAAGACCGTATGCGCAGTGATATTATCAGTGATCTGATGTGTTATCTGTCTGCGGATATTGGGCAGATATTGCGGCGCCATGGATATGCCGTGGATATGCTTGATGAAACCTTGGCGGGTTTTGCGGATATGGAGACGGAGCGACTGGTGCAGCGTCATGGCCGCCATCTGCGCGTAGAACCGGCGGCGCGGCAAATGGTGCGCGTGGCGGCAGCGCGTTTTGACGCCTATTTTACCGGCGGCCAAAAACGGCATGTACAGGCGGCTTGATTGTAAGCAGGTCATGAAAAAGCCCCGCAGAATATGCGGGGCTTTTCTGTGTGCAGGCGGTAATATTAGAAACGGTATCCAACGCCCGCGCCAAAGACCCATGGGTCAAGATCGACATTCGCGCGGACGGCGCCTCCGTTGACCTTTGCTTCTGTATCCAGAAAGATTTTCTTGACGTCGAGGTTCAGGCTCCAGTTTTCATCCAGCTTGTAATCAAGCCCCGCTTGCAGCGCATAGCCAAAACCGTTTTTATATTTAATGCTGTTCGCCGCGCCGGAATCGGCGTTGTAGAAAATAGTGTAGTTAATGCCCGCGCCGACATAAGGGACGAAAGCGGTCTGGTTATTAAACCTGTATTGTGCGGTCAATGTCGGCGGCAATACCCAGACGGATCCCAGATCAAGCCCGCTTGAATGTTTTACATCATGTTTTGTCGTAGCGAGGATGAGTTCCAGCGAAAAATTATCGTTAATGAAATAAGTAATATCGAGTTCAGGCATGATGGCGGCATCCACGCCGACCTTGCCGCTGATGGGGCTGACATTGCTGCTTTCATCCGGCGATATGCTGATGGTGCGCAGGCGCAATTGCCAGTCGTGCGGGTTGAAATCAGCCTTGGCCGGTGTGGTGGCAGCAATGCCGGCGCAGCAGCAGCAGACAAGGGCGAGGGAGCGCAGAATTCTTTTCATGGGATAGTCTTTCTTTTTATGCGTATTTATTTTTGCGCATAAATTACGCGCGCCGCGCGGCGGCGTCCTTGACCAACGTCAAAAATTCCGCTTGATAAAAGTCAAGAAACTGCGATTATTATTGGAAATAAAAAGGTGTTTTGATTTTTAAAAATGTCGCTTACATCCGCACAGAAAACGCTGATCCAGACACATTTACGCGCGCAGCCGTTGTTCAAGCCGCTGCGCGATGACGTCTTGGCCGGGTTTTCCGAATACGCGGTGATGCGTTTGGAAAAAAAGGGAACGGTTTTATTTCCCGCCGATACGCCGAATGAAAAAATTTATCTGGTGCTGTCGGGCTGGGTGAAACTGTTTCGCGAAACATTGGCCGGTGACGAGGCTGTCGTCGATGTTTTGACCACAGGGAATTTTTTTGGTGAATTTGGGCTGTCCGGTCACGATGTCATGCCTTATGGCGCAGAGGTCGTGGAGGATGCCGAAGTGATTGCAATTCCGCGTTTTCTGATTGTCGAAGAAATCATGCGCAATAGTTTGTTCGGCATGTCTGTTTTGCAAAACATGACGAACCAGCGTTTGCAGCGCGATATGGAGATTGAACACCGCACGGTGCAAAGCGCGCCGCAGCGCATTGGTTGCTTTTTGCTGAAATTCTGCCGCAGCCATACAGCGGGGCCGGTTGTTTTGCATCTGCCGTATGACAAAACCGTGGTGGCGCACCGTTTGGGGATGCAGCCGGAAACTTTTTCCCGTGCCCTTGGAAAACTGCGCGATGAAACGGGCCTGCGCGTGCGCGGTGCAACGGTTGAAATTGATGACGTGCGGCGCTTGGTGGATTATACCTGCTCTGCCTGTTCGTCCAGTTTTCCCTGTGCTGAATAACTGCGGCTTGTTATTTCCTGCAATCCTGGCATCTGCCGTGCAATTCCAATACCTGGCGTCCGGTTTCAAAACCATGCGCGGCGGCTTCTTGCGTCAGGCGTGAACCGATGCCGTGGTCGGCAATTTCATCGGTATGCCCGCATCCGTCACAGACCAGAAAAACATGCTGGTGCGCTTCTTGCGGGTGGCGGCAGGCGCGAAAGGCATTAAGGCTTTCGATTTTTACAACCACGCCAATTTCGCAAAGCGCTTCGAGTGCGCGGTAAACACTGGCGGGTTTGATATCGCGTTCGTGCCTGTTGGACAGATATTCCAGCAGGGCATAGGCTGTGACAGGCGCGTGATGGTCGAGCAGGGCGTCATAGGCCTCCGCCCGCGGCGCCGTCCAGCGCTGGCGCAGCTGCGCCGCGCGTTTTTCGGCATAGGCGACCAGCTCTTCTTTGCTGTGGTCGTGGTTGCAAAAAGACATATTGTCGTCCTTCTCAGGTAATCACGGGTTCTTCGCCGCGGGATTGGACCATGGCGGCAACCTCGGCTGTGGCGGCGTCCAATGCGGCGGCATCCGTGCTGCGCAGGATCAGGAGCAAGCTGGGCTTTTGTCCGTCACGGGGATAGCTGCCGATATCAACGGCGGGATATTCTTTCTGGATCGCGCCCAGTTCGAACGCGACATCGCCTTCTTTTTGGTTGCTGGCCACTGTTTTGGATAAAACCGGCGGCCCGCCCTGTATCATGGTATCAACGTGCAGCAGCATGGCCTGCATGATTTTGGGTACGCCTGCCATCACGAAAACATTTTCGATGTTGAAACCGGGGGCGGCGCTGACAGGGTTGTCGATCAGCTTTGCGCCAGCGGGGATGCGCGCCATGCGCAGGCGCGCGTCGTTCAGCGGCACGCCGCGTTCATCGTAATAGGCCTGGAGCAGGGCGCGGGCATCGTCACGTACGTCAATGGTTGTTTCAAACGCTGCGGCGATGCAGTCTGCGGTAATGTCGTCATGCGTGGGGCCGATGCCGCCGGTGGTCAGGACATAGGTATAGGCCGCGCGCAGGGCATTGACGGCGGCAATAATGGCCGAGGGAATGTCCGCGACCACGCGGACTTCCATCACGCGGATACCGCGCAGGGAGAGGTGTTTGCCGATATAGGCGATATTGGCGTCCTGCGTGCTGCCCGAGAGGATTTCGTTGCCGATCACCAGAATGGCGGCGGTGGGGGATACGGGGGTGGACATGCCTGATTTTATCCTCTTGTTATAACGCGTTTCGAATTTTTGAACTTGTGAGCGGTTTTTAAGCGGCTTTACGGGGCAAGATAGCAGTTTTGGCGGCTTTTCGCTTGTTTTTTGGGGCGATTGACGCCATTTTACATGTTATCTGGGATAAAACTGAAAAGAGTACTGATTTGTCATATCTTGAAGAAGAGCTTGAAGTAGAAACGGGTATTCCGCTGCATGACGCAGCGGCGTTTGAAGGCATGCGCAAAGCGGGGCGTTTCGCAGCCGAAGTGCTCGATTATATTACCGATTATGTGCAGCCGGAAACAACCACCGGCGAGATTGACCGTCTGATCCACCAGTACATCAAAGACCATGGCGCGGTTTCCGCGACGGTCGGGTACAAGGGATATCAGCACGCATCCTGCATTTCGATCAACCATGTGGTGTGCCACGGTATTCCGGGTGATAAAAAACTGGTGGATGGCGATATTCTCAATATCGATGTCACTGTGATTATTGACGGATGGTACGGTGATACCAGCCGTATGTATTACGCGGGCGATAATGTCCCGGTAAAGGCGCGTTTGCTGGTGGATGCAACATACGAGGCCATGATGCGCGGCATCGAAGCCGTCAAGCCCGGCGCCACATTGGGCGATGTTGGCCATGCCATTCAATCCTATGCCGAAGGGCAGCGTTTTTCGGTCGTGCGCGATTTTTGCGGACATGGTCTGGGCCGCGTATTCCACGCGCCGCCGTCTGTGCTGCATTACGGGCGCGCAGGTACGGGCACGGTATTGGAACCGGGCATGTTCTTTACGATCGAGCCGATGATAAACGCCGGCGGCTGGCAAACCAAGATTTTGAACGACGGCTGGACCGCGGTGACCAAAGACCGCAGCCTGTCCGCGCAGTTCGAGCACAGCCTTGCCGTGACCGAAACGGGGTATGAGATTTTTACCCTTTCCCCCAAAGGTTATACAAAGCCGCCCTATGGCTGATAAACCCGTGAAATCCGCCGCCAAAGAAGATGTACCGCATCATGCCGGTCACCGTGACCGGCTGCGCGGGCGTTTTTCCAAATCGGGCGCAGGGGCTTTTGAAGATTACGAGCTTTTGGAGCTGGTGCTGTTCTCCATCATTCCGCGCCGCGATGTCAAACCGCTGGCCAAAAAACTGCTGGCTGAATTTGGCGGTATTGCGGGGGTGCTGGGTGCGTCTTTGCCCGATTTGCAAAAAACAAAAGGCCTCGGTGAAAACGCCGCGATTTTTTTAAAGGCTGTGCATGCGCTGACGGAGCGTGTGCTGGTATCGGATGTGATCCAGAAGCCGGTTTTGAGTTCGTGGCAAAAGCTTTTGGATTATTGCCACGTGGCGATGGCGCAGGAAAAACGCGAACATTTTCGCGTTTTGTTTTTAAACCGTAAAAACGAATTGATTGCGGACGAGGTGCAGCAAACCGGCACGGTTGATCATGCGCCGGTTTATCCGCGTGAAATTGTGCGCCGAGCGTTGGAGCTGGGTGCAACCGCGCTTATCCTGGTGCATAACCATCCTTCGGGTGATCCGACGCCATCGGACAGCGATATTGAAATTACCGAAGAAATCATACGCGCCACCCGTGCGCTGGGTATTTTGGTGCATGACCATCTGATTATTTCGCGCAGCGGTCATGTCAGTTTCAAATCCATGGGGCTTTTGCATTTTTCCGTGTGAAGCCGGATGGAATAAGGAGTATCCGCGTGTTTCGTTTTGTTGTTTCTGCCGTGTTTTTGTTTTTGCTGGGATCTGCCGCCCCTGCGCAGGCGCTGAGCTGTATCGAACCGCAATTGACACGGCAATCGGTTGAAAATGCCGCGGCAATTTTTGAAGGCGTGGTGGTGGGCGACCGCCGCCCCGACATGCGTATCCGCGAAGGGGAAGATGCGGCATTGGACCAGAACGTGACCTATAGTTTTCTGGTCAGCAAGGCGTGGAAAGGCGTGACTGAAGGGGAAACCGTCGCGGTCAGCCGCAATATTTACTGGGGCGGCAG
>JAVEWI010000059.1:0-8126 GCA_034004625.1 Bdellovibrionales bacterium | reverse complement strand
GCCCATTTTCAGCAAAACACCCGCCAGAATGACGGAGCCCGCCGTGGGCGCTTCAACGTGCGCATCGGGCAGCCAGGTATGCACGGGCCACATCGGCACCTTGACCGCGAAAGACGCAAGGAAGGCCAGCCATATCCATTTTTGCAAACCTTCGGGCACGCCGGCTTCGGTAAGGGCGATAATGTCGGTGGTGCCAAAAGCGCGGTAAAGCGCCAGAATGGCCACCAGCATCAAAACCGAACCCAACAGTGTATAAAGGAACAGTTTGAACGACGCATAAATGCGGCGCGCCCCGCCCCATACACCGATGATGATGAACATCGGGATCAGAACGCCTTCGAAGAAGATATAGAACAGCACCAGATCCAAAGAGCAGAACATGCCGATCATCATGGTTTCCAGCAGCAGGAAGGAAATCATGTATTCCTTCACGCGGTGCTGCACCGACTCCCAGCTGGCCAGAATGCATATGGGCGTCAGGAAAGTGGACAACAATACAAAGAATACCGAAATACCGTCGATACCCATTTTGTAATTGATGTTAAAGCCCGGCAACCATGCGACCTGTTCCACGAATTGGAAGGCATCGCTCGATTTATCAAAATTCGCGTACATATAAAGCGAGAGCGCGAAAGTGAACACGGATGTCAAAAGCGCGGTCGCACGCGCGTTGCGGGCCACGGTTTGTTCGTTGCCGCGAATACACAGCAGGAACAAAACGCCGACCAGCGGCAGGAATGTCAAAAGCGACAGGATGGGAAAGCTAATCATGATGCCGTGTCCTTAACCGAATGCCTTGTAGAGGAAGAAAGTGACAATCGCCACCACCCCGATCAACATGGCAAAGGCGTAGTGATAAATAAAACCGCTTTGCACTTTGCGGCTGCTTTGCGCCGCGTCACTGACAAGTTTGGAAACACCGTCAGGGCCCAGACCGTCAATTGTCGCGCCGTCGCCCGTCTTCCAGAAGAAACGCCCGAGGGCAAAGGAAGGCTTGACGCCGATTTTGGTATACAGCTCGTCAAAATACCATTTGTTGAACAGAAATCCGTGCAGGCGGCTGAACCGTCCCGCGAATTCCGCCGGCCAATGGCGCGCGCGCATGTAAAAGACAAAGGCCAGCAAAATACCCGATGCACCCGTGGCAATCGGCAAAATCTTGACCCATGTCGGTACATGATGCGCACGTTCAACCGTGTCGTTTTCCGCCAAGACCTGAATGGCCGCGCCCCAGAAATCGCCACGCAATTCGCCAATGAAATGCGGCGCGAAAACCATACCGGCGGCAACAGCGCCCACGGCCAGAAACGCCAGCGGCACCGTCATGATAAGCGGAGATTCATGCACATGGTCCATGACTTTTTCATCCGCGCGCGGCTTGCCGTGGAATGTCATGAAAATCAGACGCCATGAATAAAACGCCGTCATGAATGCCGCCGCAATACCCATCCAGAACGCAAAGGCACCCACGGGGCTATGCGCGGCAAAGGCTGCTTCGAGGATCATGTCCTTGGAATAAAAACCCGCCAGAACCGGCACGCCAGCCAAAGCCAGACTGCCAATCCACATCATGGCATAGGTAAAGGGTATCATCTTCCAGATGCCGCCCATGCGGCGCATGTCCTGTTCATCCGACATGGCGTGAATAACCGACCCCGCCCCCAGGAACAAAAGCGCCTTGAAAAACGCGTGCGTGAACAGGTGGAACATCGCCGCGCCATAGGCCGATACGCCAAGGGCGAAGAACATATAGCCCAGCTGGCTCATGGTCGAATAGGCGATCACGCGTTTGATATCGAATTGCGTCAGGGCGATGGTCGCCGCGACAAAAGCCGTGCAGGCACCGACAATGGCGATAAAATCGCGCACTTCCGGCGTGAATTCATAGAGCGGCGACATACGCGCCACCAAAAACACACCGGCGGTAACCATGGTTGCCGCGTGGATCAGCGCGGATACGGGCGTCGGGCCTTCCATCGCGTCGGGCAGCCATGTGTGCAAACCCAGCTGCGCCGATTTACCCATGGCGCCAATAAACAGCAACACGCCGATCAGGCTGAGCGTATGGACGTGATAGCCGAGGAATTCGCTGTAATCATCCGTCTTGGCGGCAATCTGTTCAAAAACGCCGTCAAAATTCAGCGTGCCGAAAGTCAGGAACACGGCAAAAATACCCAGCGCAAGGCCGAAGTCGCCAATACGGTTCATGACAAATGCCTTGATCGCCGCGGCATTGGCGCTGTCTTTCTGGTTCCAGAAACCGATGAGCAGATAGGACGCAAGCCCCACGCCTTCCCAGCCAAAGAACAACTGCACAAAGTTATCCGCCGTCACCAGCATCAACATCGCAAAGGTAAACAGGCTGAGGTAGGCCATGAAACGGCCCTGCGCCGGATCGTGGTGCATGTAGCCAACGGAATAGAAATGCACCATGGTCGATACCACGGTAATCACCACCGCCATCACGGCAGACAGCTGGTCAAACCGCAGCGCCCATTTCACATTCAGATCACCCGAAGCAATCCATGTGAAAAGTTCGATCGTGCGCGGCGCATCGCCATAATTGACTTCGCGCAGCAGCATCACCGAAGCAATCGCCGCCGCCAGCATCAGGGCGCAGGTCACAAATTGTGCCCCTTTGTCGCCAATCTGCTTGCCAAACAGGCCTGCGACCAGCGCGCCAACCAGCGGCGATAATACTGCAATATATTCCATGTCCGTAAACCCCTTTTGGGCGATGTCTTTTTGTTAACCTTTAAGCGCGCTGATGTCTTCGACCGCAATCGACGATTTGTTGCGGAAGAAAGCAACAAGAATGGCAAGGCCAATCGCCGCCTCTGCCGCCGCAACGGTCAGAATGAACATCGAAAACACCTGCCCCGTCAGGTCTTGCAGATGCGCCGAAAACGTCACCATGTTGATGGTGACCGACAGCAGCATCAGTTCGATCGACATCAAAATAATAATCACGTTACGGCGGTTCAGGAAAATACCGAAAACCCCCAGCGTGAACAACATGGCCGACAGCACCAGAAAATGCGTGATACCAATTTCAAACATCTCAGGAAACCCCCGTGCCGGTCGTGATTTTTTCGATTTTCAAAACGTCTTTCGGATTGCGGTTGACCTGCGCCGAAATGCTCTGGCGGCGCAAACCCGGACGGCTGCGCAGGGTCAGGACAATCGCACCTATCATCGCCACCAGCAAGACAAGCCCGGCCAGCTGGAACAGATAGACGTATTCCGTATAAATAATGCGGCCCAGCGCATGCGTATTGCTGATGACTGCCGGATCCGGGATCGGCTGCGCGGCCACGGCGGCGTTTTCCGCCACGCCTTCGGGCCATACCAGATACATCCAGACCAGCTCGCCGAGCAATACAGCCCCCACCAAGGCACCCACGGGCGCGTTTTTACGCATGCCGCGGCGCAGTTCGTGGAAATCGATATCCAGCATCATCACGACGAAGAGGAACAAAACCGCCACCGCGCCCACATAGACGATCACCAAAATCATGGCGATAAATTCCGCGCCCAGCATGACAAAAAGCCCCGCCGCGTTAAAAAACGTCAGGATCAGGAACAATACGGCATGCACTGGGTTGCGCGCGGTAATCACCATGGCCGCGCTGAATAACAGCACCGCCGCAAAGGTGTAAAAGAAAATCGCTTCGATCATCTGTGCTGTCCTTATCTGTACGGCGCGTCTGCTTCAAGGTTCGCGGCAATTTGCGCTTCCCAGCGGTCACCGTTATCCAGCAGTTTTTCTTTGTTGTAATAAAGCTCTTCGCGCGTTTCGGTGGCGAATTCAAAATTCGGCCCTTCGACAATCGCATCCACGGGGCACGCTTCCTGGCACAAACCGCAATAAATGCATTTGGTCATGTCGATGTCGTAACGCGTGGTGCGGCGGCTGCCGTCGTCGCGGGGTTCCGCTTCGATGGTGATGGCCTGCGCGGGGCAAATGGCTTCGCACAATTTGCAGGCGATGCAGCGCTCTTCCCCGTTCGGGTAACGGCGCAGCGCATGCTCGCCGCGGAAACGCGGGCTGATGGGGCCTTTTTCAAACGGGTAATTGATCGTGACCTTGGGCTTGAACATGTATTTCAAGGTCAGGGCAAAACCCTTCACCAGCTCGGTCATCAAAAACCCGCGCGCGGTTTGGTCAAGAAACGCCATGATTATTGCATCCCCGGCAAAGCATTGTTGTACAAAAGAGCGCCCGCAACAATAACCACCCACAGAAGCGTCAACGGCAGGAAGACTTTCCAGCCCAGACGCATCAATTGGTCATAGCGGTAACGGGGCAATGTCGCCCGCGCCCAAAGGAAGATGAAAAGGACGAAGCAGACTTTCAGCACGAACCAAAGCACGCCCGGCACAATGGCCAAAGCTTCGATACCGAAAGGCGGCAACCAGCCCCCCATGAACAAAACCGCCGTCATGGCAGACATCAAAATCATGTTCATGTATTCGCCCAGGAAGAACAGGGCAAAAGTCATGGAAGAATATTCCACGTTATAACCGCCGACCAATTCCGATTCACCTTCGGGCAAGTCAAACGGCGCGCGGTTGGTTTCGGCCAGCGCCGAAATCACAAACACAATAAACATGGGGAACAAAAGCAAGCTGACCCAGAACGGACGCTCCGCCGTTACAATATCGCTCAGGTTCAGCGAACCCGTGGTGAGCAAAACGCAGACCAGCACCAGACCGATGGAAACTTCGTAAGAAACCATCTGCGCCGCGCTGCGCAACCCGCCCAAAAACGCATAGCGGGAATTGGAAGCCCAGCCCGCCATCAAAATGCCGTAAACGCCCAAAGACGAAATGGCAAAAAGATACAGGATACCCACGTTGATATCGGCCAGAACCCATCCGGCGCTGACCGGAATAACCGCCCAAGCGACCAGCGCGAGCATAAACGTCAACATCGGCGCCATGACGAAAATGAAACGGTTGGCATTGCGCGGGATAATCGTTTCCTTGCCCAAAAGCTTGATACCGTCCGCCAAAGGCTGCAACAGGCCAAAGGGACCGACCATCATCGGGCCTTGGCGCAGCTGCATCGCGGCGAGCACTTTACGCTCGGCATAGGTCAGGTAAGCCATCGCCAGAATAAGCGGCACGGCCAGCGCAAGGATATAAAGCCCGATCATGACCACAGGCCAGACATAGGCCACAAAGAAGGCGTTCGCCAGAAACGGGAACCATTCAATAAGGAATTGAGGCAAAAATTCAGGCATCACGTCCCCGTTTTCGCAGTCGTTGCGTTATTGATAAAAGCCGCCGCGCAATCCGCCATCGTTTTCGATGCACGGGTGACGCTGTCGGTTTGATAGAAGTTTTTCACCGCAGCGACAAAAGGCGCTTTGTCCGTATTGCCTGCGGTACCGAAAGTTTTCCACGCGGCTTTTACCGGCTGGTCTTGCACGGCGAATGCGGGGTTAACCGCAGCCAAACGCGCACGCACCTGCACAATGTCGTCATAGGGCAAAGTTTTTGCCAGCATTTCGGACAGGGCGCGGATGATTTTCCAGTCTTCGCGCGCTTCACCCGGCGGGAATACAGCCTGACGCGCGGTTTGCACGCGGCCTTCGGTATTCATGTATGTCGCATTCTTTTCGGTATAGGCAGCGCCCGGCAAAATCACATCGGCACGTGCGGCTGCTTTGTCGCCATGGTGGCCTTGATAGATCACGAATGTATCCTTGCCGATTTTATCGGCCGGTACATCGTCGCAATCCAGCAGGTACAGCATTTGCGCAGCGGGCATTTTATCAAGATTGCCGCCGGTAAAGCCGAGCATCAAGGCGCCCGTACGGCTGGCCGCCGTATGCAGGACGTTAAAGCCGTTCCAATCGTCACGCACCATGTTATAGGTCTCGGCAACTTGACGTGCCAGCGCATGCACCGCCAGACCATCCGCACGGCGCAGCGCGCCCATGCCCAGGATAATCACGGGGTTTTTCGCAGCCTTCAGCACATCGGCAAAGGCACCCTTGCCCGCCGCCAGTTCTTCGAGCGTTTCCGCGCCGGCGCCCAGATATTTCACCGGATAATTCAAATCTACCTGTTCACCGATCAGGCCGATTTTAATGTTTTTCGCCAACCATGTTTTGCGGATGCGGGCATTGACCAATGCCGCTTCCAAACGCGGGTTGGTGCCGACCAGCAAAATCGTATCGGCGTCTTCCAGACCTGCAATGGTGGTATTGAACAGGTAACCGGCAGGCTCCGCCGTATCAAACTGCGCGCCATCCGTGCGGCATTCAAACGCGGTGCAGCCCAGCGCGGACATGAGGTCTTTCAGCGCCACAATGGATTCACAATCCGCCGTATCGCCCACAACCGCCGCCATTTTCTGGCCGCTCAGCCCTGCGATGCGGTCTGCAATCGCGCCAAAGGCTTCGCCCCAGCTGGCCGGTTGCAATTTACCGTCCACCCGGACGTAAGGCGTATCGAGGCGGCCTTGTTTCAGACCATCCCACGAAAAACGCACTTTGTCGGAAATCCATTCCTCGTTCACGCCTTCGTGCAAACGGGGCTGGATACGCATCACGGCACCACCGCGCGTATCGATGCGGATGTTGGACCCCACGGCGTCGAATACATCAAGACTGTCCACCTTGCGCAATTCCCACGGACGCGCGGTGAAGGCATAGGGTTTGGACGTCAAGGCGCCGACGGGGCAAACGTCAATCAGGTTGCCCGACAATTCGGAATGCACCATCTGCTGCACATAGGTGCCGATTTCAAGATGTTCGCCGCGGTTCAAAACGCCAATGTCGTCAACGCCGGCAATTTCGTTGCCAAAACGCACGCAGCGGGTGCAATGGATGCAGCGGGTCATCACGGTTTTCACCAGCGGGCCCAGTTCCTTGTCCTTCACCGCGCGTTTTTCTTCGCGGTAACGGGAACGGTCAAAACCGAAAGCCACGGCCTGATCCTGCAAATCGCACTCGCCGCCCTGATCGCAAATGGGGCAATCCAGCGGGTGGTTGACCAGCAGCATTTCCATCACACCTTTGCGCGCTTTTTGCGCCAGGGGTGATTTGGTAAAAACATTCATGCCATCGGCACAGGGCATGGCGCAGGATGCGACAGGCTTGGGCGATTTTTCAACTTCGACCAGACACATGCGGCAATTCGCCGGCACGGACAATTTGTCGTGATAGCAAAAACGCGGGATTTCCACCCCCAGCTGTTCCGCCGCCTGAATGATCGAAGTGCCCGGGGCGACTTCTACTTCCATGCCGTCGATTGTAAGTTTAGGCATTGTATATTCTCCTTACGCCACCAGACGCTTGCGGTATTCAAGAATGCGCTTTTCCATTTCGGGGCGGAAATGTTTGATCAACCCCTGAATGGGCCATGCGGATGCATCGCCGTGGGCGCAAATGGTATGGCCTTCGATTTCCGAACCGATGTCGAGGAGCATGTCGATTTCCTCGATATTCGCCTCGCCCTTCACCATGCGTTGCATGATGCGGTACATCCATCCCGTGCCTTCGCGGCAGGGCGTGCACTGGCCACAGCTTTCGTGCCAGTAAAAACGCGCCAGACGCGCAATGGCATAAACAACGTCGGTCGATTTATCCATCACGATCACGCCTGCGGTGCCCAAACCGGACCATGCGCCGCGCAGGGCGTCAAAATCCATGGTGATGGTGTCGCAGATGTCGCGCGGCAGCAAACGTGTGGACGATCCGCCGGGAATAACCGCCAGCAAATTATCCCACCCGCCGCGGACGCCGCCCGCGTGTTTTTCGATGAGGTCTTTGAGCGGCACGCCCAAGGCTTCTTCCACGTTACAGGGATTGTTCACATGCCCCGAAATGCAGAATACTTTGGTGCCGCGGTTTTTTTCCGGCCCGATGGAGCCGAACCACGCGCCGCCACGGCGCAGGATTTCCGGCACCACGGCGATGGTTTCAATGTTATTGACCGTTGTCGGGCAAGCATACAAACCCGCACCCGCCGGAAACGGCGGTTTGTTGCGGGGCATGCCTTTTTTGCCTTCGAGCGAATTCAAAAGCGCGGTTTCTTCGCCGCAGATATAGGCGCCGGCGCCGCGGTGCAGGTACAGATCAAAATCCCACCCGCTGCCGCAAGCGTTTTTGCCG